>CAZFWQ010000360.1:0-3872 GCA_964522755.1 uncultured Oscillospiraceae bacterium
TTTCGGTACTGGTTTCCTTCTTTGACAGGCTTGTTCAGGTACTCTATACGGGCGGCTGTGGTTTCCATGTCATCCAGGATACCCTGAAGCATGACACGTACATATTCACCTTCCCATGTCGTGTCACCTGCCCGGATCGCCTTGCTGATGTCCGCACACCGACACATAGTCCCTTAAGCCTCTTTTTTTGAGTAGGTACCTTTGTTCAGGAACTCTACCAGGTCGGCGTGGGTCTACCCTCAAATATTTGCCGACCAAAAGCCTCTCAGGATGTAGAACGGCAAATTGAAGGCACCAGAAAAGAGCAAAGACAGTCAGGATTCAATATCAGGGAGAAATGCAACGGATGCCTAAGTGTGACATAATACAAGTCACAAACAGGCATCCGTGTTTTTTTGGCAAATGAAAAGAGGGCCCCCTATCGTGGAAGATAAAAACCCTCTTTTCCCCAAAACGCCAAACATTCCGGAAGCCGGAAAACTGGAGATTTGTAAAATTATCATACAGCTTGACGGTCTGGACTGCAATGCCTACGTGAAAACAGATTTTTCATCCACCCATCTGGACGGCATTGCTTGCCCGTGTTGCAACGCGATGCATCATTTTACGAAGCATGCGACATACCTTCGATATTTTCTCGGTTGGGTATCGGGAGAGTTGGTGTTCTCCGCAATCACCATAACGCGTGTCATGTGTCATTCGTGTGGAACCACGCATGCCTTGCTGCCAGCGGATATCGTTGCATATTGCCAGTATTCTTTGCCTGTTTTGATTTGGATTTACAGCCAGATTCTGACCGCGAAGGAAAGTATCCCGGCCGTAGCCGAGGCCTGCAGTCTTTCGGCGTGGTCAATCTACTTGGTGATGAGGCGATATCAATGTTGCTTCAACCGGATCGCTCTGACACTATACGAATCGGGACATATTCCGGTCGATGCCCAACGGTTCGAACTCAAAGAAAGCCTGGATTTGATTCTGGCTTATGGAGAAAAGCGATTCCGCCATTTGTATTGGCAAAACAATCATCGATACCTCTGGCAAACTAAATTTCACAATCGGGCATCGCCGCCGGTTCATATGGGATGGGAAATCGGCCGGGAGAGCTTTTCACAGAGCTGTTGAATAGGCCGGAGCTCCTGAACTTGCTACACTTCAGATGGAGGTGAACTGCAAGATGAATCAGGATAAATCGGAACAAATGGCCCTGTTGAAGTTCTCGGTAATCGCACCCGCTGTCAACCAGACCCATGGTGATGGCACAAAAATGGCGTATTTTCGCAAGATGGCAGCAGAAAGCTACCTTTTGCCAAATGGACGTCTGGTTCAATACTCGGTTTCCACAATCAGAGACTGGTACCGTCTCTACAAACTCGACGGATTGGACGCACTACGCGGTCATGCCCGGCGTGACCGGGGGCAGTCTCGTGTTCTTCTGGATGGACAGAAAGATCGAATCGACAAATATCGTCAGGACTTCCCTTTGATTTCATCCAGCATGGTGTATAAGAAGCTGATTCAGGAAGGATTACTCCTGCGTCAGGAGGTTTCACTCAGCACGGTGCAGCGTTATGTCCACAACTATCCCAAAGGACGTATGCAAACAACGCCGGAACAGGATGCGGAAAGAACCGTACAGCGGTTGGCCTACGAGATGGAGTTCGCCAATGATTGCTGGCAGGCGGATACATGTTATCTTCCAAAGATCACTGTGGACGGCAGTTTGCAAAGAACGTACCTGATCACCATTCTGGACGATGCAAGCAGGATGCCAGTTCACTCGGAGACTTTTCTGGCAGACAATGCAGTGAATTTCCAAACTTGCCTGCGCAAAGCAATAGCAAAATTTGGAATTCCAAAAAGACTATATGTCGACAATGGTAGCCCATATAAAAATGAGCAGCTCAGCCTGATATCTGCGAGCCTCGGCATTATCCTGATCCATGCCAAAGTAAGGCAGCCACAGGGAAAAGGGAAATGTGAAAGGTTCTTCCGCACCATTCAGCAAGGATGGGTATATGGTCAGGACTTCTCACAGTTCGCCACTTTGGCTGCATTAAATGAAGCCATGCAAGGTTGGTTGCAGCATAGTTATCTGAATCAGGTGCACAGCAGTCTTGGTGGAATGACTCCCCGGGAAAGATTCCTGCGGGACATGGAGCGAGCGAAACGCATTGCTCCTGAATTATTGGAAACGCATTTCCTGCATAGGGTTGAACGACGGGTAGCAACCGATTCCACCATTCGCTTGGAACGGAATGTCTTTGAAGTACCGCATCGTTTGATTGGGCAGAAGATAAAAGTACGTTATCTGCCAACAGATATGAAAACAGCCTATGTTTTCGACGGAGAAGGCCGTTGTCAGGGACAAATCAATCCTGTACGCAAGGTGGACAACAGCAAGATCAAGCGTCGGACTCCCATTGACTATTCAATGATGGAGGTGAAGCCCAATGTATAAGTCGTTTTTTGGGATGGAATATGACCCATTCGAACCGTATTCGAGTAAAGCGGGTGTTTTTGAAAGCCAGGACTTTACCCAGGCGACTGCACGGCTGGAACACTTGAAAAACTTACGGGGGGTAGGCTTGTTTACCGGACATCCCGGTTACGGGAAAACCGCCGTAGCCAGAAACTGGGCCGCAACACTCAACACCGGCCTATTCAAGGTTGTTTATCTGCCGATGAGTTCCATAACAACGATTGAGTTTTACCGGGGTCTATGCCGTGGTCTTGACTTGGAACCCAAATTCAAGAAAATCGACATGTTTCATGACATCCAGCAGCGTCTGATTTCGATGTGCCGAGACAAGAAAACAGTTCCATGCCTGATTCTTGATGAGGCACAATATCTTCGTGCCGACATTTTGAATGACTTGAAGATGATCCTGAATTTCGAAATGGACAGCAAGGCTTATGCAATTCTCATCCTGATGGGGCTTCCGGTACTGGGGGCCACGTTATCCAGAAAAGTACATGAAGCGCTTGCACAGCGGATTTCCATTAATTTCAGCTTTCAAGGCCTGGCGAGATCCGAGGCGAAGGAGTACCTGAGTTCACAACTCCGCGCTTGTGGCGTGCTGCAACCGGTTTTTGAGGATACCGCCACCGAAGCGCTGTTTTCTGCCTCGAACGGCTCGATCAGACGTTTGAACGCCATAGCATCCAAGGCTTTGTTTTTGGCGGCACAGCAAAAGAAGCAGATGATTGCTTCCGAATTAATACTCGCGGTATGTGATGATATGGATTTAGCATGACAGGAAGGTGATGGGACATGATTGGTTTTTTATGCGAGCACCAATGGAGCAAATCTCGCACGGAAAAATGGGAAGGCGTTATTTCGGAGATTCGTACCAAGGACAATTATTGTGAATTTTTCATTCAAAGCCGCTCCAGCATTCGAGTTTTCCTGGGTTTCAGCAAGTTGGGCCGTTATGTCTGCATCCCTGATTGGCAGGCTTCCTGTTGGTTGAGTGCTCCAGAAGATATGTCCTCAAATAAAGTAAAACTTGCAAAAGCCATGAAAAACAAAGTGGATGGCACGACGGTTGCCTGTGCAATTCATAAACTGGGTGACATCCTCCCTTGGTGAACACCACACAACACAAAAGACCGACGCAGTGCCTTGGCGCTGTGGCGGTCTTTTGTCTCGCCGCAGGCGGAACCCTTATTTGGAATAAATTGATGCCCTAAGCCGATGGTGGAATGTGCAATATAGCGATGCCAAAGTGCGACTGCTGATGCATAATTGTGCCGCGTGGTGTCTATTTCTGCTATCTGTTCTTGCCGTTTTTCATACGGGACAATCTGCCGTTCTACATCATTCTGGCCTTCTTTGTTCTTGCCAATGTACTCTTCTGTAAACAACTTGTATT
>CAZFWQ010000361.1:0-3855 GCA_964522755.1 uncultured Oscillospiraceae bacterium
GACATATTCGTCGAGTTTTCCCCAGTCCCCCAAAGGGTATGCCGCAGGATGTCCCGTCATCTCAAAGATGCGATACTCCCATTTTACGCCCCATTCATCTGTTTTGAAGGAGTGGTATCTGCCATCTTCATCAAAATCGGTCGGAAGCGGCATCGGGATGGGCTGATCCGCGTAGTCTTCAAAATCTCCGGGCAATCCTTTGAACAAAAGGTTGAGACGTTCTCCGTGTTCGTACAGGCCTCGTTTGCTCGGATGATACTCCAGCGGGATTTTGTCTACCGGCTGGAACTTGATGGCGTTGAAAACTCTTTCGCGTGATATCACTGTCCCACCTCATCTGCATGCTGCCTGATCATTCAATGTGCACTTCCGCAAGCCTAACAGACGCAAGTGATTTCTATATTTGCACCTGCTGCACCCATGATGCGGATTGTCCTTTCCTCCCCCGGCAGCAGGTCAAAATAATTGTCTGTCGCCTTGAAATCTGCCTTGAAGTGCACTGCATGCACAAATACACTGGACGTGACTGTGACAAGCATATCCTGCCCATCAGCCGCCTGTGATGCCACCACAGGCTTGCCCCCGGACAATTTCAACGCTTTCATGTCATCCGTGCGCAGAAATGCCGGCTTGAGCCTTTCACAGTTTTCAGGCATGAAAACGAAAGCACCGCCATGCAGATCCCAGGACTCTTCCAGAGCATAGCTGCCAAGGTTCACCCGCGAGCGCGATGGCAATGTGAATGATTGAAATGCCGTGGCATCCTTTTTGCCGTCGAAGGATAAATATCCGACACGAGCGACGAAAGACACTGTTTCAGGCGTGTCATTTGCAGCAACAATCTCACATCGGCCATCAACGCGGCGCAGTATGGCCTTCAATGGCTCAAACGCCCGTGCAACGCCATAGTATGCTATCTTTCTGCGGAGGTAGTAGTCGATGATTGTCCAACCCACTTCTCCCCAGGTGTCGTTATACATCCAGAAAAGACCCCCGCCGCAGTTTTCCCTGAAGCGAAAAGCCTCAAGTGAATATCCCAGCATGGTGGACTGCACCATGCCGGCATAGAGGATATAATCATCCAAATCCAGTCCATGGGACGATATGCCATAATGTCGCTCAATGCCCGCTGCGACCGTATGCTTTTCAAAGGTGTTGTTATGCAGATCCCAAACACGCCCGGTACGATCGATCGGTTTTCCGTCAAAGTATTCCCGAATGCTCTCGACGGAGGTGGGTCCCGGATATCCGTATTCCGATATGAACCGGCCCTCTGCACGATCATACTCAAATGGATCAATGCGCAAATTCATATCCGGATTCATCATGCAGGCATGCCAGTGATGGACATCCCCCACATAATCATTGTTGGGCAATTCACCACCATATGGCGATGAATTCCAATAAGGAATCTGCGGGCAGTTTGCATGCACGATGCGCACTGCCTGATCGTTGGACAACTTGAGGCCGAACTGCTTGTCATGTCGGATATCGATGGCCCATTGAGGATTGTCCTTGGCGTTGAAGATCCAATGGTTTTCATTATTGCCGCAGAACAAAGCCAAGCATGCGCAGTTCCGCAGCCGCTTCGTCTGATATTCCATCTCGTGCTCGCTCTCGCGCACGAACCAGTCCAAATGGTCGGGATAGGTCGAACAGCCGAACATGAAATCATGCCACAGCAAAATACCGTGTCTGCTGCAGGCATCAAAAAAGGCATCGCGTTCATAGACTCCGCCTCCCCAGACGCGCAGCATGTTGAAGTTGGCGCTGGCGGCCTCGGAGACCAGGGTATCGTATTTTTCGTCTGTCACACGGGCATAGATGGAGTCGCACGGCACCCAGTCGGCCCCTTTGCAGAACATCCTGATTCCATTGACAAGGAAGGCGAAATGCCTCGCCTTTTCATCCTGTCGCGATGTATCCAGTGCCAGCGTGCGAACGCCATATGCAAAAGCGGGATAGCTGTTGGATACACCCCGGCATTCGACTGCGATATGGACATCGTACAGCGGCTGGGCTCCCATGCCGTTGGGCCACCACAACTCGGCGTTTTCGATTGTCAAGGTGATTTCTTCAAAGTTGATACCCGATTTGAGCAAGACATCATCACTGTACCCTTTCGTGCAAATCCGGCCGTGCCTTGACAGGGTGACGGTTATAGCGGCATCGGCTGATGCAATGATATCCAGCAGCTCGATCTCTGTCGACACCTGAATCACGGCAGGACTCCCGATGGCCAGCACCCTCAGGTTGGCGCCCCGAACCACGGCACCGGAAATACAATCGAGGTACGCGGACCCCATGATGCCGCAGGTGGCTACTTTGGGTCCCCAATCCCATCCGGTCGAATATTGCGGCCGACGCACAAACGCCCGCCTGCGGTCCCCCCGCTCCGGGCACCCGTTTGATACCTCCGAGCAGACCGCCCAGTTCAAATCGGCCAGATCCGCATCCGTAACCGACTCCAATCCTGTCGTCACCCTGACGGCGATCAGGTTTTCGCCGTCTGCAAGCCAACGCTTGACATCCCGCGCGAACGGATAATGGGCGCTGATATGGCGCCCGATGTGCGTGCCGTTGAGAAAGATGTCCGCATGGGAATCGATGGATTCGATAACCAGTTCACATATCTCTGACGTTCTTTCCAAATCACTGACCGTGAAGGATCGGGTGAACCACCAGGACCGCTGCTCAATCCATTCACTGTCGAAGGAGTAATCAGCCAGAACGGGGTCCGTTATCTTTCCTGCCGCCAGAAGCGGCATGCGAACATCACATGGCAGGTCTGCATGCAGCCATCCGCTGCCATATGATAAAACCTCCGACAAGTACGCAGCTGTATGCGAAAGAGGAGCTTCGTGCAGCTTCCAGCCATCATCAAGCACTAAACGTTTCATAATTCCAGTAATCCCTTCATCAAAATATTCTTACAGAATGCAATCATTCGGATCAAACGGCTCCGGCAGGGCTGCAATGGCGTTCAACCACAGTTTGTAGCGATCAAGATTCATAGGCACATATCCACTGGCATAGTGGTTTCCATAACGTTTGCCGTTCATTTCCCACTCGATAAGGTAAAGTTTTTGCTCGCCGGGCACGCAGCCGATGGGCGGCAGTTCAATATTTTCATTGGGCGTAGTGTATATTTTACCCGACTGAATGGATTTACCCGCTTCAAACTCAATGATATGATAGGTCACCAGTCCCTCCGAACACCCGTCATTTGAGAGGACCACCCGATGCTGCCATGCCTCCGCCTCGCCAAAAATGATGCATACAGGCTGCTGCAATCTCCGGATATAGTGATAGGCTATCTTTTTCTTGAAATAATAATCCACCACCGCATCCGATATCTGCGGCCATCCGTCTATCAGGTTCCACCAGAGAACACCGGTACGCCGCCACTTTTTGATTCGCGTGTTTTCAATGAAGAATTTTTTCGCTTCGGCCTGTGAAATCTGAGAAGCGAACACGAACTCGGCCATATCATCGGGTACTGTTCCGAAGAGTGTGCGAACCTGGTTTATCATCAGCTCATTGCGGTCATAATTACGGCGATTGCTTGTGATCAGTTCGGAATTATGCACAGCCCATGAATCGCTTTTGGAGGAGTACGGCCACAGTTCGGACTCCGGGATGAATTGTTTGATGGAAGACACAGACGGGCATCCATGGTAACCCGTCTCGCTGATGAAATGAGCGGTCGAATGCTTGTAGAAGTCCCCTTTGAAATAGTCCCTCGGTCCCCAGTTGTGCTGCTCCGGAATCTCGTACTCGGCATTTGTTTCCTCGGGTATATAGGGTGAACTGGCAATATATTCACGATATGGGTCATGCATGCCCACTGTCCGT
>CAZFWQ010000362.1:0-3855 GCA_964522755.1 uncultured Oscillospiraceae bacterium
CTGTCCGGATATCCAGCCGTGATGCTGTCAGGGAAGCAAACCGCGATACGGTCCGGGACGCGAATCGGGATACAGCAAGGGATGCAAACCGTGATACAGCCAGGGACGCAAACCGCGATACGGTCAGGGATGTAAACTTCGATTCGGCCAGGAAGACTACCCGGGAATCCCTATCCGTAGTTGGCAAATGACAAAATTCATTATTGGCGCCTGTAATGACATATGGGCGGATTGGTTGGTCAAATTGACACCTGTGAAGATTTGCAGGCGGGTCAGGAGAACGAATTGGCACTCTCATCATGAGAGTGCCAATTTTCATCTTGACATACTCTGACCTTCTGTTTAAGATCAGTATGGGTAACATCATCTTTCACCCACATAAAATAAGGTTTTGGATAAATACTTCCGTCCAATGGCCACGAATCGTCTCCAATCAAATCGGCAGTTTCCAGGAGGAACATGTATGGCAACCGAAAAGGGCAGCATATCCATTCACACCGAGAACATTTTTCCCATCATCAAGAAATGGCTGTATTCAGAGAAAGACATTTTCCTGCGTGAAATCGTCTCCAACGCGGCGGACGCCATCACGAAGCGTCGCAAACTCGGCGCCATGGGCGAAGAGACGCTGCCGGAGGATTTCAAGGGACGCATCGACGTGGCCGTCAGCAAGAAGGACGGCACGATTGTCATATCCGACAACGGCCTTGGCATGACAGCCGACGAAGTACGCCAATACATCAACCAGATTGCATTTTCCGGCGCGCAGGACTTTCTGGAGAAATACAAGGACAAGACCGACGACCAGCAGATCATCGGGCATTTCGGCCTTGGCTTCTACTCCTCTTTCATGGTTTCCACGCGTGTGCGCATTGAGACACTGTCGTACAAGGCGGGGTCAAAGGCAGTCAGCTGGGAGAGTTCCGGCGATACCGAGTACGAGATGGGTTCGTCCAGGAGGAAAACGACAGGTACGTCCGTCACCTTGTTCATGTCGGAAGACTCGAAGGAATTTCTTGATTCCTACAAGACAAGGGAAGTCCTGAAAAAGTATTTCGCCTTCCTGCAGTATGAGATTTACTTTGTGGATGCGGACGAAAAGCCGGTCTCCAAAAAGGAAGCAAAAAAAGCGGAAGAAGAGGAAGATGAAGATACGCTTGAAACAGCGGCAGTCAAGCCGGTAAACAATACTTCGCCATTGTGGCTCAAAAATCCGAGGGACTGCACGGACGAGGAATACAAGGCGTTCTACCGGGATGTCTTCATGGATTACAACGAACCGCTTTTCTGGATTCACGTGAATATGGATTATCCTTTCAGCATGAAGGGCATCATCTACTTTCCGAAACTCAAGCACGAGTTTGAAACCAGCGAGGGGAAAATCAAACTGTATTACAACCAGGTCTATGTGGCCGACAACATCAAGGAAGTCATTCCGGAATTCCTGATGCTGCTCAAAGGCACCCTGGACTGTCCAGACCTGCCGCTCAACGTGTCACGCAGCTTCCTTCAGAACGAGGGATACGTGCACAAGATTTCCGGGCACATCACGAAAAAAGTGGCAGACAAGCTGCAGCTCCTCTACAAGAAGGAAAAAGATGATTATGTCAAGTATTGGTCGGACATACATCCGTTTGTGAAGTACGGCTGCATGCGCGAAGAAAAATTCTACGACAAGGTGAAGGACATCGTGCTCTTCAAGACCACGGAGGGGCGTTTCCAGACCCTGCCTGAATACCTCGAGGGCGTTGCGGAAAAGCACAAGAACACCGTTTACTATGTCAACGATGAAAAGCAGCAGGCCCAGTACATCCGCATGTTCAGAGACCACGGCATGGATGCGGTGGTGCTGGACACGCTGATAGACAACCATTTCATCAGTTTCCTGGAAGAAAAGAACCATGACGTGAAATTTCATCGCATCGATTCAGACATCACGGAAAATCTCAAGCACGAGGATGCTCCGGGAGAGGAAATGAAAAAGCTGCACACGGAGAAACTGGAAAAGATTTTCCGCGATGCAACGGGCAATGATGCACTCAAAGTGTCTGCTGAAGCGCTCAAGAGCGACGGGACCCCAGCCGTGGTCCTGCTCTCGGAACAATCCCGCCGTTTCCGCGAAATGAGCAGATCCTTCGGCGGCGGCATGGACATGGGGTCCATGTTCCCGAACGAGGAATCCCTGGTTCTGAACCTGAGAAACCCGCTTATCAAGCGGCTTATGGAACTGGACGGCGAGTCCGCGCGAGAAGAGGACGTCAAGTTTGTCGCGCGGCATATCTACGATCTTGCCATGCTCGGACACAAGCCGCTCGATGGGCAGGCCATGGCGGACTTCCTTGAACGGAGCAACACCCTGCTGATAAAAATGCTGTGAGTCAAATTTGGGCAGGCCATGGCTGAATTTCATGAATTGAACAATGATTCCACTGTAAAAAGTCGATTTTCGACTTTTTCATGCAAGTTGCTTACTGCAACTTGCATCCATTCTGCGGCAGATGCCGTAGAATGACAGTGAATCACGTGATTCCGTGTGTGAATGGCATCAAAGATGCCATTCACATGCAGGATTCCAATGGAATCCTGCATAAAAACTCGATGAATCGAGTTTTTACACGAGAATCAACAATGTACTGTTGTCTAGGAAGATGTAGATTTTTCAGATGAGGTGGATTGTATGAAAAAGGCAAAACTAATCGTGGAGACAGACTTCACCCTGGCTGCCGTGGATCCCCGTCTTTTCGGTTCATTCATCGAGCATTTGGGAAGAGCCGTTTACCAGGGCATTTACGAGCCCGGACATCCGACAGCGGATGGCCGGGGATTCCGGCAGGATGTCCTGAAGCTGGTCAGGGACATAGACGTGCCGATAGTCCGTTATCCCGGCGGCAACTTCGTCTCCGGGTACAATTGGGAAGACGGCGTTGGGCCAGTGAAGGACCGTCCGCGGAGGATGGAACTTGCCTGGCGTTCCGTCGAAGACAACACCTTCGGCACCAACGAATTCATGGATTGGTGCCGGTCGGCGGACACGGCGCCCATGCTGGCGGTCAATCTTGGCACGAAGGGTCCGGAAGAAGCCCGCCAACTGGTCGAATACTGCAACCATCCCGGCGGTACGGCCCTTTCCGATCTCCGGAAGACGCATGGCTGGGCAAATCCCCACAACGTGAAACTCTGGTGCCTCGGCAATGAAATGGACGGCCCATGGCAGATCGGCCACAAGAATGCGCAGGAATACGCCAGGACTGCGCATGAGGCGGCAAAAGTCATGAAATGGGTGGATCCCTCCATCGAACTGGTTGCCTGCGGCAGTTCAAACAGCTCCATGCCTACATTCGGTTCATACGAGCTGACAGTGCTGGACGAATGCTATCAGGACATCGACTATGTTTCACTTCATACGTATTATGGAAATCCGGATGGCGACACCGCCAATTTCCTTGCCCGTTCCATGAACATGGATGCCTTCATCAAATCCGTGGCAGCCATGTGCGATGCCGTGCAAGGCAAGAAACACTCAAAGAAAAAAGTACATCTTTCATTTGATGAATGGAATGTCTGGTTTCATTCAGGCAGGCAGGACGCTGAACTGCCTTCCTGGATGCAGGCCCCGCCCATGCTGGAAGATGTGTATACCCACGAAGACGCGGTACTGGTGGGTCTCATGCTCATTACGATGCTGAAAAACGCAGACCGGGTGAAGATTGCCTGCCTGGCGCAGCTGGTCAACGTCATCGCGCCGATCATGACGGAAAAAGGCGGCGCTGCCTGGGTGCAGAGCATCTACTGGCCGTTCATGCAGGCGTCGCGCTACGGCCGGGGTACTGTCATGCAGGGCATCCTGCGTGCACC
>CAZFWQ010000363.1:0-3847 GCA_964522755.1 uncultured Oscillospiraceae bacterium
AAGTGTGGCACCGGCATAATAGCCTGTGTCCGCCGCGGCTCCGGGCCGGGTGAATCCGCCCTTGGAGGAGCCAGGCGCTGCATCGGACCCGTTTGCCGACATTGCTGCGCCTGTTGTCCCTGCTGCGCCTGTCATCCCTGCTGCGCCTGTCCGGTTGCTTCGATTGCGCTGTCTTGTGGTACCGGAAGCTGTAATCCCACCTCCGGATACGCCTGCCATGCCGGGACCAATGGCAGACCCGGATGCCGCATCAGGCCCGCCCGGTCCTCCGTCGCCAGGGAAACCGAATGCGCCACCGGTTGTAGACGGTGAGACCGAGGGTGTTCCGCTCACATAGACAAAAGTGCGGTTGTTGATGGTTGTTACAGCTTCGATCGGGACAAGGAACACATTCTCCTTGTTCGTCACGAGGATGGACGCATCGGCATTCATGCCGCTTTTCAGCCTCGCGTCGGGGTCCAGCGTGAGTGTGACCGGATAGGTCGTTACGCCGTTGGAGGAAGAACCTTCCACGGCGATGCTGGTGACGGTGCCTGTCAAGGCCTTCGCGGCCGTGGCAGGGACAGCGTCAACCGTGCTCGTCACACTTTGGCCGGGTATGATGGTGCCGATATCCAGTTCGTCGATGGATATTTTCATGGTCATGGCAGTCGTGTCAAGAATGGAGCACAGGGCAGCGCCTGCTTTCACCGAATCCCCGACCGTACCGTCAAGACCGGTTACTATGCCATCCATCGGGGCCCGTACCGTGCAGCTGTCCAGATTGGCCTGTGCATCTTCGACCGCGGAGGTGAGGTTGTCTATTTTCGTCTTTTCAGATTGCGCAGTTGTGTCCAGCGCAGTATTCTCCATGACCACAAGCAGTGCGTTGCCCGCCACCGCCTGATTCTTATGCACGGATACGGAAATCACGTCGCCCCCGGCATCCGAACGAATGACCTTGACGTTTTCATATTCCAGAAGACCTTCCGACAGCGCGGTCAATGACCCGGATGCCGTCTGGATGCTTACTTCAGCGGACATCCCTGCCGCAAGGGCACCCGGATTCTGAACGGATACCTCCACATCGACGGCTACGCCGCCATCACTGCTCGTATAGCCGTTATGGCCCACGAGTGCGACAGTTCCTGAAACAGTCCCGCTCAGTGAAGGGATGGTCAGCGTGGCTGTTTGTCCCGCTTTCAGCGCCGCCTTGTCGGAGATGCCGAACGGGACCGTCAGAATCATGTGCTTTGTGTCCGTAAGGGTAAGGAGAGGGCCATTCTTTGAAACGGAATCATCAGGCTTCACCGATATTTCGCTGACCATTCCGGCAAAAGGGGCCCGAACATTCAGGGAGGCAAGGTCGGATGATGTTGATTCCGCTGTGACCATGACTTCCTGCAGGCTGCTTTCAGCATTTTCCAAAGCGCTTTCCGCATCGGAACTGTCAAGCGTCATCAGGATGTCACCTGTCTTCACGCTGTCCCCGTCCTTATGCAGGATTTCCAGAATCGTGGAATTGACTTCAGCGGATACCGTGCGCTTGTTGACGGGCTGCAGGGGACCGGAGCCGGTGACGGCCACAACCAGGTTTCCGCGTGTTACTTGTGATAGCCGCTGTGTTTGAACGGCTACCGCCTGCGTTGAAAAGAAGCGCGTTTTGACCTGCCATCCGGCGACGGCAAGAACAAGTATGATGATCGGTATGACCACGAAAGCGCGTTTTCGCTTTTTTCCGGCTTTGCGCTTTCTGGCATTTCCTCGTTTTCCCGATTTATCACCAACCGCTTCTGATTTGTTCGCATTGCCGATGCTGCTTTCGACGACAGGCTTTTTATCTGCAGCAGTTGTGCTTGACGGGATAATATTGGCTGTGTCTGGAATCATCGGGTCACTGGACGGCGTGATTCCCGGCCTGCTGGAATCTGAAGAATCCGGATTCGGATTGAACCTGTTCTCGCTCACGGTGATCCCTCCTGTGCATTGTTGGTTGCCTGTTATCATTCTGGCAGGCGAACCTTAAAAAATGCTTGGAGAAAAGGCGAGGGGTCAAGAGTTAACGGATTGTTCACAATTGCCGCCCAAGCCGCCAAAGCCAAGTCGCCAAACCCTATATGGCAACGTCATTCCTTGTGCTATACTGATTTCGCATACTTTTAACCCGGCGGAAAAGGCACATGATCTGAATGGTCAAAGCGAATCCACAGCGGCGGGTCGCGGACGGGATGGAACCAGCATGCTGGAAAAGCTTGAAAGCATTGAGAACCATTATGAAGAACTGACGCTGAAGCTTGGAGACCCGGTCTTTCTGGCGGATCAGCAGACATATATGAAACTGATGAAGGAACACGCCGACCTCACCGAGATCGTGGTCAAGTTCCGTGAATACCGGACCTTCATGCAGCAGCGCGCAGATGCGGTGGCCATGTATGACGACAAGCCGGATGACGAAATGCGCGACATGATCCGGGAGGAATTGAAAGTGGCCGACGAGGGGATCTCGCGTACGGAAAGAGAATTGAAGCTTCTCCTGATGCCGAAGGACCCGAACGATGAACGCAATGTGATGATTGAGATCCGCGGCGGGGCCGGCGGGGAGGAAGCCGCACTATTCGCGGCCACGCTGTTCAGGATGTATACGCGATATGCGGAGCGCCGCAGATGGAAGACTGAAATCGTCGATTCAAATCCAACGGAACTTGGCGGATTCAAGGAAATCGTCTTCGAAATAGAGGGAAAGGGCGCATACAGCCGTTTCAAGTTCGAAAGCGGCGTGCACCGCGTCCAGCGCATTCCGACCACCGAATCCGGCGGCCGCATCCACACGTCCACCGTCACGGTAGCGGTACTGCCTGAAGTGGACGATGTGCCCGAAGTGGAAGTCAATCCGGCTGATTTGCAGGTGGATACGTACCGGTCTTCCGGGGCCGGAGGCCAACATGTCAACAAAACTTCCTCAGCCATCCGCATCACCCATTTGCCGTCCGGCATCATCGTCGCATGCCAGGAAGAACGCAGCCAGCACAAGAACAGGGACAAGGCCATGCGCGTGCTGAAGGCGAAGCTATATGAACTGGCTCTTTCAAGGCAGGTGAGTGAAGTGACGGAGAACCGCCGGTCACAGGTCGGTACCGGAGACCGGAGCGAACGCATCCGCACTTACAATTTCCCGCAGCGGCGCGTATCCGATCACCGCATCGGCCTGACGCTATACCGCATCGAGGAAATAGTTGACGGTGACCTGGACGAAATCGTTGATGCCCTCATCACCACGGATCAGAGCGAACGGCTCAGTGGAGGCACGGACGAGGATTAATCTGTAGTCACGGTGCAGATGGACAAGGTCAGCCTGCTGTCATGTTGAACAAGACGGCCTCATGGTGCAAGAGGTATGAAGCATGAACATGCTCTCTGTTCGTTTGAAAGAATTCCGGTCTGCGGCCGGCAGACGGCTCCATCCCAAGGAAGAGCCGGCCATCAGCCAGAATAACCTCATTTTCTCGAGCGTCGTCTCGGGTACCGTAGGCAACTTCATCGGCGGCAACTTTTTCACGGGCATCCTCCTGCTGCTGCAGGCCAGTGACGGCATCATGGGGTTTGTTGCCATGACCGGTTTTGTCGGCAACCTGCTCCAGGTCCTGTCGCCGCTGCTGCTTGAGCGTTTTCAAAGCCGGAAAAAGCTGTTGATCTAGAGGACAAAGGGGGAGCTGGGCAGAATAGTGAGACCTCAGCGCTCACCAAGGTAAGCCCTGCGCAAATTCAGCCCAGTCAAAATGAAGTTGCCACAGTCACGCGTGCAGACCATAGCCAATTGGAAGCCCAAGTACAAGCCGCGTTTTTAAACGGGATGCGTGAACTCATTAAT
>CAZFWQ010000364.1:0-3840 GCA_964522755.1 uncultured Oscillospiraceae bacterium
TGGCGATACAAAATGGACGAAATAATATGATGTAATAAGAGAACTATCTACTAGTATTCCACCTGATGAAATGCTAAACATTCCGCCTGATGAAATGCTAAACATTCTGCCTGATGAACTCTGCGACAAACGCGTCATCCTGCAAATGCGGATATAGGCGGTAAACGCGATCTATTTCCTGCATCTGCCCCGGAGAAAGCGTTTCCTTTTCGTCCAGGCACCAGATGCCTTCGAAAAGACCCTGGCGCCTCAATACCTCGTGGATCCCGGCAATGCATCCCGCGAAACCGTTGGCCGCGTCAAAGAAAGCCGCGTTCGCATCCGTCACTTCCGCCGCGCGTGCCAGCATGTCGGATGGAACCGCGTCGTGAACCCGGATTTGTTTCAGTTCCGTAAAAAGTTCAACGGCCGTCTTGGTCCAAACGGCCCAATGTCCGAGCAGGCCACCGACAAATCGCTTCTCGCGCATTTCTCCATTGCGGCAGAACCGATAGGGGGTAATCAGATCCAGCACGATATTGTCGTCATTGCCCGTGTACAGGGCTATTTTGTCCGCCCTGGAGGAAAACGAGACGGCACGGACAACGTCCAAAGTCTGGTAGCGGTTGAACGGCGCGCATTTGATGGCCGCCACATTGTCGATCTCACAGAATTTCTCCCAGTAATCATATGAAAAGATCCGCCCCCCAACAGAAGGCTGCAGATAAAAACCAATGACGGGAAGTATCCCGGCTATCGTTTCAGTCCTTGCGAGGAGCTCGCTTTCCGAAAGAAGCCCAAGTCCGCCCGGACTCAGAAGCACTGCATCATACCCGTACCCGCGCGCCGTCTCCGCTTCCCCGACCGCCTGGGAGATTGGACCGCATACCCCTGCGACCCTGACAATCGTCTTTCCTGTCCTGCGCTCAAAGGCATCCGCCTCATCGGCAGTGATTCGCAGGATAGGCTCGTACAGGGAAATTTCCGGATTCCGGATTTCAAACTGCGTCGTATGGACGCCGACGGCCAGTCCTCCGGCTCCCGCTTCAAGATAGTACCGGGAAAGCAGCCGCTGCCGTTTCTCATCGAGCTTGCGGCCTGCATCCAGTGCCAGCGGATGGGCAGGTATGAACGTTCCCTCCGCCAGTTTTTCCATGGCGGCAATATGTCTGTCCATCAGAAAGCGCCCTTCCTCTCTTCGAAATGCGTCGGTTTTCCCAGCGTGCGTCCCCCCTGCAGGATCCATTCCGCCTGCCACCTGAACAGGGTCGCCAAGGGCACGGATGGTTTTCCGAACATCGCCATTGCTTTCGCCGCATTGCTCAGAACAGCCATGTCTTCCTCTTCTCCGGCAAATACGGGCGTGATGCCCAGATAGCCTCCGAGCGCCCCGGCCGCCTGTCGGATGGAAACTGTTTCGGGTCCGGTGATGTTCATTCTGACGGCCGGGCTGCGCGCATGCAGCAAGGAGCGCAGCGCCATTTCGTTCGCATCTCCCTGCCATATGCAGTTGAAACACGCCGTGGAAACCTGTATCGGGATTCCTGCCGCGATATTCGACGCGATGTCGTGAAGGACGCCATAACGCAGATCCACGGCATAATTCAGGCGCAGCAGGAATACCGGCGTCCCATAGGTGCGTGACCCGTATTCGAACATGCGCTCGCGGCCGAGGCAGGACATCCCGTATTCGCCAACCGGTCCAGGCGTGGTCTCTTCGGTGGCGCCACCTGAACAGACAGGCATCATCGGATAAATATTGCCCGACGAAAAAACTACGATTCTTGAATTCCTGTACCGTCTTGCGACTAGTGAAGGCAGCCATGCGTTCATGGCCCACGTCAGCACCTCCTGGCCGTCCGTGCCGAATTTCCTGCCGGCCATGAAGATGATGTTTGGAGCGTCAGGCAGCGCGTCAAGGGCGCCATCCTCCAGCAGGTCGGTGGAAACAGCCTCTATCCCGTTTTCCTCCAGAAGCCTGACTGCGAATGGATCCGTGAAGCGGGAAACGGCGATGACCCTTTTCACGGTTGATGACAGGGCAATCGCCTTTTTCGCGAGAAGTGCCAGGGAGGGTCCCATTTTTCCACCGGCACCGAGGATCATGATGTCCCCATCGATCCTTGCCATATCCTCGACGAGTCTCCGCGAAGGATTTGTCAATAATCCGTCAAGCCGTTCTTCCGTCCACATGCCGCTTGTCCTCCCTCTTGGCTGCAATCCGCTTCCGGCGGTCCGGCAAACTGCCATTCCCGGCACGCATCCTCACGCTCAGTTGCACTCGGCTTCCAGCGGTCCGGCAAGTTCCCGGAGGAAGAACAGTTTTCCAGGCAATGTCGGCATGAAGGACGAAGGGACCCACATGTCCGGTCCGTACCGCAGGGTGGTCCAAAGGGACATGCCCTGCCACTGCATCCCTCTGCCAAGGGCGCCGTCACAGCCCCCGATGATCCGGTCGGACTGGAGGAACAGGCCGGGACCGATTGTATTGGCCCTGCATGGAACCAGCGTGGTACGGCTCTTGAAACTTGTGATCGCGTTCTGTTCTATGGTGAGTGGGTGAAGGAGCGCACCGGTGCGATGCGTCTGTTTTTTCCATTCTTCGACGGATGAGAACTCCGCTGCGAAGTGAGGTTCCCAAAACGCGACATGGCACATCCGCCCGATGCCGAAAACCGTAATGAGCCTGGTTCCATTCGCTTTCAGCGCGGCAATTTTTTCTGGATACGAGGGAAGGTTGTGCCTTGTGGCGAAATTCCGCTGCGCTTCGGGGACGGTCAATGAACCGAGCGGGCCGTAAAAGGCCTGCTGCATGGCATTCTGGAATGCGGCGGGATTGTCCGCCTCCAGCGTATTCCCATCCCCGTCGCTCCACTCGTCCATGTTGAACCCGTAAACATGCGAACAGCCCACGTGCCATTCCTTGAGAAAATAAACGGCCCACCGGTACATGCCCATGGGTCCGACCGGCAGGATGAGTGCCAGCTTTTCTCCTTTGTCCCTTGCGTTTCGGATCTCGAGGGCGATTTCATGACCCAGCATCATGTCGAAATCATGTATGCCGTCGCAGGCAACCGGCATGAAATCCGGGTTCCAGAAATCCTGCCTGTCCGTGATCGTTTCAGGCTTGTGGGAACAGCAGCCGTCCATTTTCCCCAGGTCCCATCCCGACGGGTAAAAGCCTTCGAGCAATGATCCCTTCACCGTATCCAGAAAATCCATGACCTCGTCCTCCTGTCATCTTCTTTGAAAACATATTCTGCCAGTTGGCATAGTTCTGGTCAGTTGGCATCGTTCAGGGAAGATGCCTCGTCGCACTAATCCTCGGCCAGGTTTCGCATCTGCGGAACCCTTCCGCATAGGCCGATCCGCTCTGAAGGCCCCTGAACTTTGAAACCGTCCGCACAAAATCGAGAAAATCGATGCCGTCGTGTTCAAGCATCCATTTGATCTGGCTCTGATGGCATTGCAGCGCATTCAGCTTGATTTCGACCGTTTCCGAAATGTCCACGTAATCGACGGGGAGGAAATTGACGCCTGCAAGCGTGTCCATGTAGTAGATGGGCGGGATTTTGCCATAAGACGGGTTTCCCGTGAAAAAGTGGGGAACGCTGGAAGAGAAACTTGCATTGAAAACCAGTTTTCCCGTCTCGATGTGATCCCGCATATAGTCTTCGGGACCATGCGTGATGATGATGTCCGGCTTTACGCGCCGGATCAGGTCGACCATCGCAAGGACGGCAGCCGGATTGCCGGAGTCGACGTCAAGATCCGGAATGTCGAGACTCATGACCTCCTCCGCCCCGATCACTTCGCCTGCCTGCTCTGCTTCCTTCGTCCTGATGATGCGCAATTCTTCAG
>CAZFWQ010000365.1:0-3833 GCA_964522755.1 uncultured Oscillospiraceae bacterium
TCAGGTCTTCCGCCATGCGTTTGGTCAGCGTGGTGACAAGGACGCGCTCGTTTCGGCCGGTGACAATCCTGATTTCCTCCATGAGATCGTCAATCTGCCCTTTGACAGGCTTTACCGTGACTTCGGGATCGATCAGGCCCGTGGGGCGGATAATCTGTTCCACAACTTCCGTCGACAACTGGCGCTCGTACTGGGAAGGAGTTGCGCTGACATAGATGAACTGGCGGGCGCGCTGGTTGAATTCCGCAAAAGTCAGAGGACGGTTGTCATATGCCGACGGCAGGCGAAACCCGAAATCCACGAGGGACTGTTTTCGCGCCCGGTCGCCGTTGAACATCGCACCGATCTGGGGCACGCTCACATGGGATTCGTCAATCACCAGAAGAAAATCATCAGGGAAATAGTCCATCAGGGTGAAGGGCGCACTACCTGCCTCACGGCCGGAAATATGCCGGGAATAGTTCTCGATGCCGCTGCAGAAGCCGAGCTCCCGCATCATCTCCAGGTCATAACGGGTCCGCTGCTCCAGGCGTTGGGCTTCCAGAAGCTTGTCGTTCTCACGGAAGAACTTCAGCTGTGCTTCCAATTCGATTTCGATGGACTGCACGGCCTGCTCCATTTTCGCGTGGCTGGTGGCAAAATGTGAAGCGGGAAACACCGCGATATGGGATCGAATCCCCTTCACTTCCCCGGTCAGGGCGTCTATCTCGCTGATCCGTTCCACCTCGTCCCCGAAAAACTCGACCCGCAAGGCCATCGTGTTGGATGACGGCGGAAAAATGTCAAGCACATCCCCCATCACGCGGAATGTACCGCGGTGGAAGTCAATCTGGTTGCGGGTGTACTGGATGTCCACAAGTTTACGGATCACGTCGTCCCGGTCCCGGATCATGCCGGGTCGCAGCGACAGCATCAAATCAGTGTAATCCTCAGGATCCCCGAGGCCGTATATGCAGGAAACAGAAGCCACGATGATGACATCCCGCCGCTCGAACAGGGACGCCGTCGCAGAGTGGCGCAGCTTGTCGATTTCGTCGTTGATGGCCGAATCCTTCTCGATATATGTGTCTGTCGACGGGATGTATGCCTCGGGCTGGTAATAGTCATAATAACTCACGAAATATTCCACGGCGTTCTCGGGGAACAGTTCCGCGAATTCATTGCACAGCTGTGCGGCGAGTGTTTTATTGTGCGCCATGACCAGCGTCGGTTTTTGCACGTTCTGAATCACGTTCGCGATGGTGTAGGTTTTCCCGGAACCCGTGACGCCCAGCAGCGTCTGGTGACGGCTGCCCGATTCAACCAGGCGTGTCAGCTTTTCAATGGCAGCCGGCTGGTCGCCTTCCGGCTTGTAATCGGAATGGATGCGAAATTCCGGCATGCTGTTTCCTCCTTGCCGAACGGCCGAACCGCATTCAAAAGTGATGGGCGCATAAGGGAAACCAACCTGCGGGATTATGCCCGAAAACCTGAAAATCACCGATTCCATGCATAAGACTCGCCATATATAGCGGATTCATGCACGCAATCGGTGATTTTCCAAACTTTCCGGCATTTTATGAACATATGAGATTATCGACCGTCAGGAGAGATTCCCGCGGGGAATAGCGTCCATGCTTCAATAAAACAAACTACTTCAGCAGGAATACAAGGAATACGGAAGTGACGATGAATCCGATCGCACACCAGCCTGTGTAACGGCTAAGCTTGGATTCGATGTCACGGCCCTTGTTCTTGCCGAAGAACGTTTCCGCGCCACCGGCGATGGCGCCGCTTATGCCCGCGGAACGACCGGCCTGCAGCAGGACAACGGCAATGACGATGAGGCACAACAGGATGTGAAGGATGTTGACGATAATCGTAATCATATGTTTCCTCCATCTTTCAGATACAGCTTTGCCATTGTACCACAGCGCCTGCACGTATTCAATAGCCCGTTCCGCGTTGTATTCCGCCATGTGTTGTTCCGAGTTGTGTTGAGTTGTGCTGTTCCTCGTTCCTGTACTGTTCAGCGAAGCTGTTCAGCGCGCATCTCCGCCCGCATCGCCACCCGGGTTTCCTGCCGGATGGCAGTATGGTATACTGTGCGACATACAGACGTGACGGAGGAAGGTGTCCATGAGCGCAAATCTGCTTCTGTTCATCCGCGCCATCTGGTTCGGCCTGCTTACAGGCTATCTGTTGGCCCTTCCGACAGGACCCGCCGGTCTGGAATCCATCCGATGGACACTGAACCATGGTTTCCGCAAGGGGATGACCGTTGCTTTTGGCGCCCTCTCTGCGGATGTCCTCGACATCGTGCTCATCAACCATGGGCTGCTGGAACTGATACGCCTTCACTATCTGCTCGAAGTCGCCTTCTGGCTTCTATTCGGCACCGTCGTGCTGATAATCGGGCTGGGAGAGATTCGAAAAATGCGTCAAAATGAACAAAGCAGCCTGCTGGTGCCCATGCCGGTAAAGGACAGGAAGCAGCGGGCCTACCTGACCGGCTTCCTGATGACTTTCACCTATCCGGGAACACATTTCTTCTGGATGACGATCGGCAGCACGGCCATACAGGTCTGGAGACCTTTGGGGAAACCGGCGTTCTACACTTTCACCGTCTCCCTGATGGTCGGAATGGTTCTCGCATTGGCCACCCTGAACTGGCTTGCCATGAAGGGAAAACGTTTTGCGGCACCCAAGATTCCGAGGAAGTTCGCGGTGCTGATCCCGTACGGCATCACCGTGCTGGGCACCGGCTTCATCATCACCGGCCTTGTCCGTTTCGCCATGCACTTCTTCTATGCCTGAACGCAGTAATTGCTTTCATGCCCTTGGGAGCATGAACGCAATAACTGCGCCTAATCACTTGAAACGACCTACAGCAGAGCCCCGGCCCTTTCAAATGAAGGCGCAGTAATTGCTTTCATGCCCTTACAGGCGTTTTTCAAGTTCAGCTTTGCGTGCTTCGTTTCCCGGCTTTCCGAGCAGCGCGAACATGTTCTTCTTGTATTCTTCCACGCCGGGATGGTCGAAGGGATTCACCCCAAGCAGATATCCGCTGATGGCGCAGGCTTTCTCGAAGAAATAGACAAGATACCCGAACCAGTACGCGTCCATTGCCGGCACATCCAGCACAAGGTTCGGCACGCCTCCGTCATTGTGGGCGAGGATTGTGCCCTGCATCGCCATCTTGTTGACGATGTCCATCTCTTTGCCTTCAAGGTAATTCAGATTGTCGAGGTTGTCTTTCGTTGCAATGAGCTTGATGGATTTACGGGAGGCTTCCACATGCAGCACCGTCTCGAAGAGGTTGCGCATGCCGTCCTGAATGTATTGCCCCATGGAGTGGAGGTCCGTTGTGAAATCCACCCCGGCAGGGAAGATTCCTTTTTGATCCTTGCCTTCGCTTTCGCCGAAAAGCTGTTTCCACCATTCGGTGACATAATGAAGGGAAGGTTCGTAGTTGACCATGATCTCGGTGGTGCGCCCCTTGCGCAGCAAGGCATTTCGGCAGGCCGCATAACAGTAGCAGTCATTTTCCACAAACGGATTCGCGCAGGCGTCGCGGCTGTCCGCCGCCCCCCGCATCATGGCGCCGATGTCGATGCCCGCCGCGGCGATGGGCAGCAGTCCCACGGCCGTAAGGACGGAATACCTTCCGCCGACATCATCCGGTATGGCGAAAGATTCATATCCTTCCGCCGCGGCAAGTGTTTTCAAGGCTCCCCGCGTTTTGTCCGTG
Organism: uncultured Oscillospiraceae bacterium; assembly: GCA_964522755.1. Classification (GTDB taxonomy): domain Bacteria; phylum Bacillota; class Clostridia; order DSM-8532; family DSM-8532; genus JAEWSN01. The sequence continues at coordinate 3,731 of CAZFWQ010000365.1, forward strand.
GTGGCATAGATCCTTGACCTTGCGCCGTCCTTGCCGTACTTCGCCTCAAGGTATTCCCTGAACAGCCGGAATGCGATGGCCGGTTCGGTGGTGGTGCCGGATT
>CAZFWQ010000366.1:0-2086 GCA_964522755.1 uncultured Oscillospiraceae bacterium
TTCTTAGCAGGATCTGGTACAGTTATCGGGACATGAACGATTTGTGAAAAAACTATGCTCTAAAGATGGTGGAACAGATTGTGTAAAACTGGTTATGGGCGCAAACGATTTGTTGGAAAAGCCCTGTGTTCGACTTGCTCTGCAATAGCGGGGTCAGGCACTGTGAACAGAATTTGAGGAGTGAAGCAGATGTTTGTTGATTCTCATAGACATTTTACAATGAATAGCTCTATTATTCAGGAACTTTTCGAAGAACTGAATTCTGACGGGTTCGAAAAAACTGTTCTTTTTGGATATAAAAATATTTCTTACTCAGACAACGCTGTTATAAAGGTTTTTAGAACAATTGAGGATTTCAATTTACCAATTCTGGTACATGTGGATATTCCTTTTATTGAGGACTTTATCCATGCACTTGAAAAATGTAAAAATGTTAAATTCATTTGGGCGCATACTGCATACGATTTCACTAAACCGTTCGGTGGCATTGAAAACAAACCTGAAATGATAGAAATGCTTCTTGTACGCTTTGAAAACCTATTATTTGACATTTCCATGTGGAAAATTTCACCGATTTTCTTTATGGATGAAAAGTGGATTCAACTGCTTGAAAAATATAATGATCGCTTTCTATTTGGAACAGATATGACAGACCAATATATCCTTCAATCAGTATGGCTTAAAGGTTATGAACTTATCTTTGAAAAACTGAACAGAGAGTCTTTGACTAAGATTACAAAGGACAACATCCTCAAACTTTGCAATTACAAATGATTATAAAATGGAAGAATAATGACGTACAATAGTGGGATCAGGCACTGTGAACAATCGGAGAGTGAATTGATATGATGCATAGGCTTGATCTGTTGTGGAAGCATAGCCAAAAACGAAGTTCGATATAAATGAATCCAGACTCACGGAAGGCGGCATGACATGGATGTTTTCAAACAACTTGGTGCGGAGTGGATTTGGCTCGGTCAAGAGAATGAGGTTGTCAATCAATATGTTGATTTTCGGCATGAGTTCATTCTGGACCATCCGAACGAACTGCGGGATAGGGAGGGATTTCTCCATATTTCCATTGATACCGAGTATGCCGTTTGGCTCAATGGAACTTTTATCGGATTCAACCAGTATGATGACCATCCCGGCAACAAATCGTATGACGTCATCAATGCCAAAGAGCACCTGGTGAGTGGAAAGAATGTCTTGTGCATACAGGGATATTGTCAAAATCAAAACAGTTTCCAATACATCAAAGGCAGACCGGGCCTGATCTATGCGTTTGCGATGCGTGATGCGGCTATCGTCAGCGGCAGCGCTGCCCTGTGCAGGCAGTCCTTGGCATATGCCAGCGGGGAAGTGGAAAAAATTTCTCCGCAGTTGTCATTTACTTTCCATTATGACGCAAGCCGATTTGATGGGTGGCAAGGGTGTGAATATGCCATGTCGGATAACTGGTCATCGGCCTTCGTCAACAGGGAGATGGGCGTGAATGTCTCCGTCTACGAGAGGCCGAACAAAAAGCTGGTGCTGGATGAGGGAGTCGCTGGCCGGATAACGGCACAGGGCTTTTTCCGCAGAAATGAATGGCCGAAAGGCAATCATGAAAAAAAAGACACTACGGCTTCAAAGATGCAGAGCGACTACCTTTCCGCCTGTTTGCCAACAATGGTGTTCGGAGACGGCGGCAACCAGGACCTCTTCCTCAACCTCTCCCTCCCTGGCAAGGGCTTGCGGATGAATGCCGTGCCGGAGGGCGATGACGGCATTTATTTGCTGATAGACATGCAGAGGGAAGAAGCCGGGCTTTTCATGCTGGAACTTGATGGGGAAGAAGGAACCAGGATTGATGTGGGCTATGGCGAACAACTGGATGATTTGAGGGTAAGGGCGTCCGTGGGTGGCCGGAACTTCGCCTTCACATATGCCTGCAGGAACGGCCGTCAGGAGTTCACGCATTACTTCAAGAGGATCGCGGGCCGCTATCTCCAACTCCACATCAGCGGGATAAAAAAAGGGATGACGCTGTACAATGCGGGAATACGGCCGGCAAGGTATCCGCTGGGTCGAAATGGCAGCTTCT
>CAZFWQ010000366.1:2096-3811 GCA_964522755.1 uncultured Oscillospiraceae bacterium
TCTATGATGTTTCCGTCAGGACACTCGAACTATGCATGCATGAGCATTATGAGGACACTCCATGGCGAGAGCAGGCGCTGTATGCCATGGATTCGAGGAACCAGGCGCTGTGCGGCTACTATTGCTTTGGAGAGTATGACTTTGCGGAAAGCGCCTTTTCATTGTTCGCAGAGAAGCTCAACACGGACGGGATGTTTGAAATCTGCGCTCCTGCCCAGGATCGCATCACCATCCCTTCCTTCAGCATGGCCTGGATCATGGCAATCCGCGACCTGGTGCTGTTCAGCGGAAGGATACCGACCGCCATCAGGCTGATGCCTGTGATCAAGCAGATGCTGGCCGCCTACATGGGCACATTGGAGAAGGGTCTGATGAAGACGCCCTCCGGCAACAGGTATTGGAATTTCTATGAATGGGCGGATGGGCTGGACGATGAACTGGTATTCACGAACCCTTCCGCGCGCGATGCGGCTGGCAGGATTGACGCGCCGTTGAATCTGTTTTTCAGCCTGGCACTGCAAGCGGGAATGGAACTCGCCGGATGGGCGGGAGACCGTGAAGCAGCTGCCCTTTATGGAAATTGCCTTGCAGATCTCAGGAATGCTTTCCACCCGATGTTTTGGGATGATGAAAAACAAGTTTATAAAACATATGCCGGTGCCGGACATGCGCCCCACTATGCTGAAATAACACAGGGACTGGCACTTTGCGGCGGCGTTGTTCCGAGAGACTATGCGGCAACGGTGCGGGCCAGGTTGGCAGAAAAAAACAACTCACTCGTAAGGACTACCCTCAGTTATACGCTGTATAAGTATGAGGCACTGCTCCAGGAACCGGACAAGTATGCCGAAATTGTCTTCGAGGATATCGCAGCCGATTGGGGTCACATGCTCTACAGTGGGGCAACGAGTTTCTGGGAGACGATTCAGGGTGCGGATGACTTCAACAAGGCGGGTAGCCTCTGCCACGGCTGGTCTGCCATCCCCGCATACTTTTTTCATGCATACATCCTGGGCATAAAGCCTCTGGAGCCCGGTTTTAGCAAGTATGCCCGCAATCCTGTCCGGAACGTCGTCCACAAGGCGATCGGTTCCGTGCCGACACCTTTCGGGGCCATCCTTTCCGATGAATCACTCAGATAACGTCTCGCTGTTTTTTCCACTCCATCCCGTTCGCCTGTTTCAGGAAAACAGGATGACGGAGGATGTCCGTGACGGATGTTATGATGAAACCGTGCCTGGCGAACAGGCTGTTGGACATGTGTCCCCCCGGACATGTTCGCAGTCTGATAGCCGGCACAATTTTTTTCATGCAGGGTCAGACACCGTGGTCGGGCAAATCCCCTAAGGCAGACTGGCGAAACTTGACAAAAACCAATATACTGATGGCATATGCTTCACTGCTTTGAAGGGATGAATGACATGCGATTGCTGAACCGATATGCGGATTTCATCGCCCGAGTCGTTGAACTGGGATTCATGCCCTTGTCGGACATTATCCCCGGCCTTCCCTCCGTATCGCAGGAAACCAATGGGAACCAATGGCACACGGGGGATCCGGATACGGATCCCTGGCAATGGAAAGACCGTGCCGCAACGGAGAAACAGCTTGCTTTCGGCTGCGTGCTCGGGGGATGCAAGGGATTCATTGCGCCACGGATGTACCCTTGTTTTCTGCGGGCATTTCAGTTGAATACGGACCTTGAAGAATTATGG
>CAZFWQ010000367.1:0-3807 GCA_964522755.1 uncultured Oscillospiraceae bacterium
TCCTCTCAACGCAGGCAAAAGAGATGCGTGGACATTGATGGTTCCACGTCCGGGAATGTCAAGAACGGATTTCGGCAGAAGCTGGCCGAATGCGCAGGTTACGATAAGGTCCGGCTTTGCCTGGCGGATGGCTTCCACCATGTCCGGCTCCCGGCTCAACCGCTCTGGCTGCAGAACGGGAATCCCGGCAGCCAATGCATATTCCTTGACCGCAGGCAACTTTACTTCCTTGCCTCGATCTCGCGGTTTGTCTTTTTGCATGACAGCCAGAACAACCTCGTAACCGTTACGAACCAGCGCGTCAAGACTGGGCACTGAAAACTCGGGTGTTCCCATGAAAACAATTCTCATATTGCTTCACACTTCCTCTGGAGTCTTAAGTCCGGAATGACTTGTGGAAACGGGTCTTTTTGTTGTTTCACACTTCCGCATGTGCAATGGCAATCAGTCCGGAATGACCTGTGAAAGCAAGCCTGCTGCTGTTTCACACTTCCTCAGGGTCCTCGATTTCAGCTGGATCCACATAACGAATCACCTTGTCTTCAAACAGGACCCCATCCAGGTGATCAATTTCATGGCAAAGTGCCCGCGCCAGCAATTCAATGCCTTCAATGCGCTGAAGCTTTCCGTTCCGGTCAAGGGCTTCCACGACCACGCGGGCCGGGCGTTCGACGATACCCTGGATGCCTGGAATGCTGAGACAGCCTTCCGCTTCAGATTGAACGCCTTCCTGTTCTATCAGGACGGGATTGATGAGGTCCATGACGCCTTCACCGATGTCGATGACGGCTATGCGCCGCAAAAGGCCGACCTGCGGCGCCGCAAGCCCGACGCCGTTGGCCTCCGCCATCGTTTCAGCCATGTCATCGAGCAGGGTGATGATCTTCGCCGTGATCTCACCGACAACCCGGCTTTTCTTTCGGAGGGTTTCATCCCCTTTTTTCAATATGTTGCGAATCGCCATTTTTCACTCTCCCGGCAAATGCGAAATATGGAGGCCCGCCCGTCCGGAACCCGGACAATGACAGGACCACCTGCTCAGATTATACCATGGAGCCCGGATCTATATCCACCACAATGTCCGCATCAGACGCTGCGAGCGGTTTCTGCATCGTATCGAGCAATGAAGAGAGGAGTTCCCTGAGCACCCTGACCTGGGTGTGCCGTACAAGGATTCGCACCCGATGCCGCCCGCTCAACAAGGGCATCGGTGCGGGCATGACCTCCGAAATCACGATTCCGGCATATGTTTCCGCTTGTTTCACAAGAAAATCCGAAACGCCGCGACTCAATTTTTCAAGAACATCCGGCATGGCGCAGGAGAGTATCACCATCCCGATATGGCAGAACGGAGGCAGCCAGAGCTTCTGCCGCATGGAAATCTCCTGCCTGTAGAAGCCGGCGTAGTCATGCGTCAGCACGGCTTGAAGGCTGTAGTCATCCACATTGTACGCCTGAATGACAACCCGGCCGGGCTTGCCCGCGCGCCCCGCGCGGCCGGCCGCCTGGGCGAGAAGCTGGAATGTTCGTTCCGATGCGCGGTAATCCCCTGTCGCAAGCATGGCATCTGCCGAGAGGATGCCCACCAGGGTCACATTCGGGAAATCGTGCCCTTTGGCCACCATCTGGGTTCCGACCAGGACATTCGCTTCCCCCCTGCGAAAGCGGTCAAGCAGCTTCCGATGTCCTTCCTTGCCGGAAGTGGTGTCAAGGTCCATCCTGACAACGCTGTAACGGCCGATATGCTCTTCCAGATCCTGTTCCAGCTTCTGGGTTCCCATGCCCACGGGAAGTATCCTCGCGCTGCCGCAGGAAGGACATTTTGGAGGCATCGGTTCCAAATGGCCGCAATGATGGCAGACAAGGCGTCCGCCGCGATGAAGCGTGAGCGATACGCTGCAGTCCGGACAGCGTGAAAGATATCCGCAGTCCCTGCAGAGGATGAATGAGGCAAGACCCCTGCGGTTCAGGAACAGGATGGCCTGCTCCCCCGTTTCCTTTACAAGTGCCAGTTCCCGTTCCAGCAGAGCGGAGAAGTGACTTCGGTTCCCATTTGCCAGTTCTTCCCTCATGTCCACCAGCGTCACAAGGGGCAGGGGTCGTCCGGCTACCCGGCTCAACAAGTCCACCTTGAGAATCTTCCCCTGTTCCGCACGCTGGAAGGTTTCAAGGGATGGCGTCGCGGATCCGTACAGCAGAAGGGCTCCCGACAGGTTGCACCTGGCGCGGGCGACAAGCCTTGCATCGTAACGCGGATTGTTCTCCGCCTTATAGGCTCCTTCGTGTTCTTCATCGATGATGATGACGCCAAGGCGGGCCAACGGGGCAAAAACGGCGGACCGTGCACCCACAACGACATCAAGTTCACCGGATCGGATGCGCCGCCACTGGTCGTACCTTTCCCCGATGGACAGGCGGCTGTGCAGAACGGCAACGCGGGAACCGAACCGTTCTAGAAAGCGTTCAACCGCCTGCGGCGTCAGGGATATTTCCGGAACCAGCATGATGGCTCCACGGCCACGCCTGATGCACGCGTCGATGATGCGGAGATATAATTCCGTCTTCCCGCTTCCCGTAACGCCGAAGACAAGGGCTTCAGCCAAACCTTCCGCGTTGTCGCCGGAAATGGTCTGCACATCAAGCAGGGGTTCCAGTTTCAGGAACGCCGCCTCCTGTTCTACGGTGGGGTCGGGCGCAGGCCGTTCCTTCACGGAAAGCGATGCAAACGGGTCACGGTCCACCTCTTGCCGGACTTCCGATATCCATCCCTTCTTTTTCATTGCCGCGAGCGTATTTGCGCTGACGCCCTGCAGCAGGTACAGCTCTTCCACCGGACAAACCTCTTCATCGAAAAGGGCTTCCATGACATGAACATGATGAACACTCTTGAAAACGCCTTTCAAGACCATGGCGTCAAATTCCACGCGGGTCAGGGCGGGGATCATGGCGCGCCTCATCTTGCCCGCGTCGCGGCGGGCATATGTCCCGTCCGCCTTCATCACCAGCCGTGCGCCGGATGGCAGCATGCAGGACAGCGCCTGGTGCCAGGTGCAGAAAAACCGTTCGCGCATCCACCGGGCAAGCCGCAAAAGATCCGAACCCAGCAGCGGTTCGTCATCGACAAGCGAAGACACCGTCTTGAGCCTGAATCCTTTTTTCAATGGCTCTGACCGGGGAAGCGCATCCACCGCCCAACCGTCCCTCAGGTTGTTTTTCGCGCCAAAAGGCACCAGCACCCTCATGCCCGGTTGAACAGGCATGCCGTCCGGCACCAGGTAGGTGTATTCCCTGTCAAAAGCGCGTGTGCTGTCGGCCAACACGACGGAAACTGTCATTCCCACCCCCGGTGTCCTGTGTTTGCGGGCGTTTTCACGTAATATGGATTTGGATTTGACCGGCTTGGCATGATCCAAGCCGATCATAACACAGAAGGGTTTGCCGCGTCATCGGCAAACCCTTCTGTCCATCAGTTGTGCGAGGATGCTAAAGTTGCAGGAACAGGACAACCATACCCCTGCAGCCCGGTAGGTTTATTGTTACCAGACTCCTACTGGTTATATTCGACTGTCACGTGCGACGGGAGATTCGGCATCTCTCCATGTGCGCAGAAGATGAAATCCACATTATACTTGTCTACCAGAATCTTGATCTTGTCGAAGAAAGCAGGATAACCGTTGCAGTTTTCAACAAACTTGTCCAGATGGTCCATGTACATGGTGGTTATGTCATAATCTTCGGCAATCATGCCGCAGAGAAAGCCAAACAGGTCGTTCAGGTTGAAAAGGGGGAACTCTGAGATGTTCACAT
>CAZFWQ010000368.1:0-3801 GCA_964522755.1 uncultured Oscillospiraceae bacterium
AAAAGAATTACCACTTGAAAAAGTGATAATCATCACATGTTTCAGACAGGTATTCTGATAGCATGAAAAAGAAAAACTATATCCCTCATGGGTAGGAGGAATAAGAAAGATGTCGGAGTGTATTGGAGATTGCAGAACGTGTACATCAACGCATGATTCCATTCAGGAAATGCATGCGCGGGCGAAAGAATTGGGAATCAGGACAACTTTCGACAGATACCAGGATCAGCAGCCCCAGTGTGGATTCGGCAGTGAGGGTGTTTGCTGCCAGTTGTGTTCACATGGGCCGTGCAGGATTACCGCAAAAGCACCAAGAGCGATATGCGGGGCAACTGCCGACACAATTGCCGCACGAAACATGCTCAGGCTGGAGTGCCATGGATTATCGGCCTATTGCCATCAGTTGGAAGAAGCCATCAACACTTTGCGGGCGACGGCAGAGGGAAAGACGCCCTATTCCATCATCGAGGACGGCAAGCTTCGTGATGTATCCGGACTTCTTGGCCTAGACACAACCAAAGAAACAAATGCACTGGCGATTGACCTCGCGAACGTTCTGACGTATGAAATGAGAAAAGGCACCGATGAGCCACTGAGATTAGTCAGCCTCATGGCAACCAAAGGCAGGCTGGAAAAGTGGAATGCACTCGGCATCATGCCGGGCGGCCCTTTGTCGGAATTGCGGGATGCAATGACGATGACCATGTCAAATATCAACACTGATCCGGTAAGCCTTCTTTTGACCACCATGAAGCTTGCCATCGCAACCGGCTACATGGGATTGATGGCAACAACAACCTTGCAGGACATTGTTCTGGGCAATCCGCAGATCGGAATCTCTCAGGCGGACCTCGGGATAATAGACCCTGATACCGTGAACATCGTTGCACATGGACATGTCCCTTACGTTGCGGTTGCAGTTCTGAAAGAACTCGAGACAAATACGGAACTTCAAAATCGCGCCAAAGCCCTCGGAGCTTCAGGCATCAGGCTGTACGGCTCCATGGATACGGGCCAGGAACTGCTCCAGCGGATGGGCACCGCAGGCAAAGGATTTGCCGGACAGCTTGGGAACTGGCTTACTCAGGAATTGATGGTGGCAACGGGGGCAATCGATCTGGTCATGATGGACCTCAACTGCTCCATACCGGGATTGAAGCTTGCGGCTGATAAATTCCACACGAAAATTGTATCTGTCTCCCATGTGCTCAGAATGGAAGGTGTGACGACGAACATAGACTATGAGCCGGCGAAGGTGAGGAAACAGGCCGTTGAACTGATAACACTTGCATTGGACGCATATGAGAACAGGGGAAAAGTAAATTCCATGCATATCCCGGTACATAAATCGGAGGTAGTGGCTGGAGTGGGCATCGAATCGTTGTTAGGGCTGCTTGGCGGCAGTCTGGACCCTTTGCTCGATGTGATCAAAAGCGGAGCCATCAAAGGAATTGTCGCCGTCGTAGGATGCACGAACAACAAGAACGGACATGATTCCGCTTCCCTCACATTGATCAGGGAACTGCTCAAGAAGGACATACTGGTAATCACATCAGGCTGTGTTTCCAGCGGCGCTCAGATTGAAGGATTGCAGACATTAGGTGCGTCAAGACATGCAGGCGAAAAACTGGAAGGCATATGCAAGGCCATTGGTATCCCGCCCGTTCTCAATTTTGGGTCATGCATCGATATCGGAAGAATCTGCATGGCGGTCACAGCCATTGCAAATGCGCTTGGAGTGGATACCTGCGACTTGCCGGTTGCGGCATCCGCGCCGGAATACCTTGAGCAAAAAGCTGTTGCAGACGGATTTTTTGCGGTAACCTTTGGATTGCTCACTCATCTGGGACCTGTCCCCCCTGTAGTCGGCGCACCCGGCGTGGTGAAAATCCTTACCCAGGATGTCGAAGGCCTTGTCGGTGGAAAGGTATGCGTGGAACAGGACATGGTGAAAGCAGCCGACATCATTGAGCAACATATATTGTTGAAAAGAAGGAATCTTGGCATATGATTGGCAGGAGGGAGACGGCAGGCATGAAAAGAATAAATGTAATAAAAGATAGATGCAATGGCTGCATGAACTGCGTTGTCGCTTGTCAGAAATCTCACGCCGGCTCGGAATTTTACGCCCCTGTCAGAGATACGGAGCCTTCCCGGATTTACCTCCAGGTAGTCGAAAACAGTCCGGTTCCTCTGGTTTGCAGGCATTGCGACGATCCGGTCTGCGTCAAGGCCTGCATGACTGGCGCAATGCGGAAGGATTCGGCTACCGGAATCGTTTCCAATGAGACCAACCCTAAAAAATGTGTCGGCTGCTGGATGTGCATCATGGCCTGTCCTTTCGGCGTGTTGTCACCCAAACAGGATGGTGACAAGAGAATCTCCATAAAATGCGACATGTGTGTCGGAAGAGGATCTCCCGCATGCGTTGATTCATGCCCGAATTATGCAATCGTCTATATGGAAGACAGTGAATTTACAGAATATGGGAGGCTGGCATCCGTTCAAAGTATCAGCCTTGGGCAGGATGGTGATGTTCAATGAAATATCTGATTATCGGAAACGGAGCTGCAGGCATGGCGGCAGTTGAAAAGATTCGCAAACTTGATGAAACGGGTGAAATCATCATGCTGTCTGCGGAAAAATATGCCGTATACTCGAAATGCCTGCTCGCGGACTTTTTGTCCGGGCAGATTCCGGAAGACAGAATGTTCATCAGGGATGCGGATTTTTATGAAAAAAACAATATCAGGATTTGTTATGATCAAAAGGTCGTAAATATCGATTTTAAACTGAAGCTGGTTTTCGCAGAAAATTCCGAAAACATATCAGAGATTTATGGATATGACAAGTTGCTGATTGCATCCGGAAGCAGGCAGATAGTGCTCCCGATCAAAGGGTTGGAAGGCGTTGAGCCGCATTATTTAAGCACTCTTGCAGAGGCTAAGAGAATGATGACGGACGCTGAAGAGGCAAAAAGAATCATCATCATCGGGGCTGGTTTTGTCGGGCTTGAGATTGCATTCAATTTAAACAAAAAAGGCAAGGAAATGACGATTGTTGAAAAAGCGCCGAGGATACTTTTCGGACAGCTGGATGAACGCGCGTCTCATATCATCCGGGATTTCGCTGAAGAAGAAGGCATACGGATTATCCTTGAAAGCAATATAACAGAGGTCACGTCATCGAGGGAAGTTCGTTTGGATGACGGAAGAAGCTTTCAGGCCGATATGATCATCGTGTCAGTCGGTTCAAGGCCGAACCTGGGTTTCATAACGGACCCGGCTCTGATTGTCAAAAAAGGAATCATCGTTGACAATTACATGAAAACTTCAGTAGACGATGTGTATGCGGCTGGCGATGTCGTTGAAACGATCGACGCGATAACTGGCGAGAGATCGTTGAGTCCGATATGGCCAAACGCAATCATGCAGGGGGAAACGGCCGGAGTGAACATGACCGGCGAAGTACAACCGTTCGATCCTCTCATCGGCATGCGGAATGCCTCGGAATTCCGTGAAATTCCCATGATAGCGATGGGTATCACGTCACCTCGAAAAACAGAGTGTGAAACATATCTGGACTACAGACCGGTCGATCTCGTTTACAGGAAAATACTGGTCAGGGATGATGTGATCATTGGAATGATCTTCCTGGGCGATATAAAGAATGCAGGCGTCATCGGCGCGCTGATGAAACAAAAAGTCAACATCAGCAAACATAAGCATAACATTCTGAATCCAAATTTCGGATATTCCGAAGTATCATTGCTGCTGCCGGTGTGAATGACTGACAAGAAAC
>CAZFWQ010000369.1:0-787 GCA_964522755.1 uncultured Oscillospiraceae bacterium
CCTTTTCGAGATCCTTTGAAGAAATGACCATCTTGATAATCTGGTCATCGACTTCCTTGCTGTAGCTGCCGAACTTGTCAAACAAAGGTGCCGTGAAGAACTGAAGATCGTAATCCGTGGGAATGCTGTTCTGCGGGGTGTTCAACTGATTGGCAAACAGCTTGTCATTTTCGGCGAATGCCCCTTCGAAGTAGCCGGGATTGAATTTCATTTCATCCCCGCCGTTTGTGACCCATTGGCGCATGGCCATGGAAGGATAGGCAGGCGCAACAAGATTTCCCTTGTCATCTTTTTTCCAAAGCAATTCCACCTTGCCGTCCGCCTCATTCCAGTCGGTTCCCCTGATGCCCAGAACGGTTGTCTTTGTCCCTTCCTCACCGGCCAACCAGTCCATGACATACAGCATGCGTGCCATTTTTTCATCATCGACTTTAGGACTGAATACAAATGCTGCCCAGTATTCACCCTCTTGCACAACATCGAGTTTCCCCTTCGGATTGAGAACCTGAATCAGCTTGAATCCTTCCTGCCCGGTCACACCCCATTTTTCCTTCAGACCGGATGTATCAGGAGCGAAGAACCCATTGATGTGAGCAACGGTTGAGTTCTCGTAGTAAATACCCAACTGGCCCGACGTGAACTGGGATGTTGCCGTGTCGCTCTTCTGGGTATAGAAGTCCTTGGACAGTACGCCTTCATCATACAGACGTTTCATGAATTTGATGCCCTCAAGCGTTTCCGGGAGACGGGCGCCCCATTCGTATTTGCCTCCTGTTTTCACATAGGC
>CAZFWQ010000369.1:797-3795 GCA_964522755.1 uncultured Oscillospiraceae bacterium
AATGGAGGGATTGTAATTCGCGGTGTTGAACGGAACAACCTTGCCGGCTCCGACCTTTCCAGGATCCTTTGCGGCAATGTCCTTGCACATCGCAACGAATTCTTCCAAGGTGAACACATCCTGCTTGTAGCCGAGAGATTCAATCCAGTCCTTGCGTGCCCAGTAGGCCATCGTGGTGGTTTTGATCGGATCTGGTACGAACATTTTGGATCGGGGCCAGGCGTAAAGCTTACCGCCTATGGTGATTTTCGGAAGAACAGTCAGACGGTCGGCAATTTTCTGCATGTTCGGGTAAGTCGTGCCGAAGGCGGGGATTTCCCGCAGCACACCCTGCTCCGCCAGTTTCTTGTATTCAGCGAATTGAAAACTCGTCTTCATCATGGTGTCGGGCATGTCACCGGAAGCAAACCAGGCTGCTTCCTTTTCCTTGTAGTTGTCCCAACCCATCTGCAGGAATTCAACCTCGACATTGAACCGCTTGGCGATTTCCGTCTTGTAGAATTCATCTGCCGGATCGAACGGGTAGAGTGTCGCATAGGTGAACTTGATGGCTTTGCTGAAATCTGGCGCTGTGGGGCTTTCCACAGCCTCAGGGGTTGCAGATGCCTCTTCGGAGGTGGAAGGCTCGACAGATGTGGACGGTTCAGCAGACGCTGAAGTTTCTGTGGCGGCGGCTTCTGATGATTTTTCAGGTACGGCCGCCTGACCGCATCCAAAAAAGACAGTTGCAGCAAACAGCAGACATAGGGTGATGGCCATGGCTTTCAGGATTTTCTTGCGCATGTTGTTTTCCTCCTTGATTATTGTCAACACACCAATCCGGTGCGTTCGACCCATTTGGGGCATGTTCTGAACTTGTTCGTTTTTTGGGTTCTGCTCAGGTCCCGAGATGATTTTCCCGGAATCCATGACGCCTTGTCAGGTCTTGACAGCCCCTACCATGATCCCTTTCATGAAATACTTCTGAACGAAAGGATAGACAAACATGATGGGTGCCATCACGACCACAACACAGGCCATTTTGACGGAATCTCCATACAGGTTCTTTTTGAGCTCCGGCGGCATGTTGATGGATGCCTCATTGCTCAAGCTCATCAGGATGGAGCGCAGCACCATCTGCAACGGACGTTTTGCCGTCGTCTTGATGAAAAGGACACCGTTGAACCATTCCCCCCAACGGTCCACTGCGAAAAAGAGAAGAAAGGTTGCAATGACCGGAAGAGAAACAGGAAGAATGATTTTCCACAGAATCAGCAACTCATTCGCCCCATCGATTTTTGCCGATTCTTCTATTTCACCTGGAATGGACTTGAAGTAATTGCGCATCACGAGCATGTAAAAGGTGTTCACCCCATAAGGAAGAATCAGGGCGGCATATGTATCAATCAGCCCCAGATTTTTCACCAGCATGTAATAGGGGATGAGTCCGCCGCCGAAATACATTGTGAAAATAATCAGAACCATGATGACTTTTTTCCCGGGAAATTCCTTGGTCAGGGCATAGGCGCTGGTAGTCGTCAGAACCATGTTGTAGGCAACCCCAAAGACCACGATGATGAGCGTGGAAATGTATCCGTTCAGAATGTCGGCTGACGTGAACACATATCGATAAGAAAGCAGTGTCGGATTTTTTGGGAAAAGCATGAACGGCGTTGTCATGTATTCTTTTTCACTGACAAGGGAAACCAGGATCGAATTGTAAAACGGATATAGAATGGCCAATCCATATAGTGCCAGCGCAATGGTGATAAGATGGTCCACGCTGTTTTTCCTCTGAAAGGGATTGTTTGTGCGGGCGCTTGCCATGCTGGAGCCTCCTTCAGAAGACACGTCCGTTTTCAAACAGACGCGCAAAACGATTTGCACTGAGCAACAGGGCCAGATTGATGACCGACTTGAAGAGCCCGACCGCTGTGCTGAACCCGAAATCGGAAATCGATTGGAATGTGACGCGATAGATGTATGTGTCGATGATATCGCCGGTTTCATACACTGCAGGATTGTATAAATTGAATATCTGGTCGAACCCGGCATTCATGACGCTGCCCACATTCAGAATCAGGAGAATGATGACGGTGGACTGGATGCCCGGCCAGGTGATGTGGAGAATGCGGTGAAAGCGATTTGCTCCGTCCACCACTGCAGCCTCATACAAAGTTGGATCAATGGAGCTGATGGCCGCCAGATAGATGATCGAACCCCACCCGGCTTCCTTCCAGATGGTGGTACCATAGAGCAGCGGCCGAAAAAGTTCCGGAGTCCCCATGAATCCGATTTTCTCCATGCCAGCGAAAGCAAGCAGGTTGTTGACGGCGCCATTGTAATTCAGCAGATTCATGACAATGCCGGAAATGATGATCCATGAAAAAAAATGGGGCAACGTATAGACGGTCTGAAGTATTTTCTTGAACCGCCCGTCTGACAGTTCATTAATCAGAATGGCCAGAACAATGGGGATGAAAAAGGTGAAAAGAATGCTGCCAAAGCTGATTGTCAAAGTGTTTCTGAACGCGCGCCAGAACATGTCGTCGCGGAGAATATACTCGAAGTTCCGAAGACCGATGAAGGGGCTTCCCCAAATCCCCTTGTTGTACATGAACTCCTTGAACGCAAGCTGAATGCCGTACATCGGTCCATAGCTGAAAATCAGATACCATAACAAACCAGGCGCAAGCAGCAGATAAATGAACTTGTTTTTTTTGATGTCCCGCCATAATTCTTTTTCCGCACTATGATTCAAGCCTGCAGCTTGTTTTCTCAACGCTGTCATTCTCACCCTCCTGAAATAGGAGTCCGTTTTCGGTTTCACGAGTCTCTCAATGAAACCAGTGTATCGAAGGGGTGTCGCGTTGGAAATGAACCCATTTCTCGAAAAAATGGAGAGGATTCTTTTATGTGCGAAGTATGGAAACAAATGCCGTTCATTTTATCGAGCGCCTTATGTCTTTCGCACCAAAGGACGCATAATGCAAACGCTCGTACCGCCTGCCGGTTTGTT
>CAZFWQ010000370.1:0-3784 GCA_964522755.1 uncultured Oscillospiraceae bacterium
TATTGGTACAATCCTTGTCTGAAGTCTTATTCCATAAAAATCCAGAAATCGATTTTTGCGTCGGAATGACCATGAAACAGGATATTTCGAATGTCCTTGAATATGCCCGATTGGAAAGGGAACCGCATGCTCACATTGAATTTGAAAGGGAGAATCGCACTGGTGACCGGGGCGACCGGACAGCTTGGACGGGTGATGGCCCGCACCCTCGCTTCCTGCGGGGCTGATGTCGCACTCCATTGCCGCAGCAATCGCGGCATGGCGGAGCAATTGGCCGAGGAAATCTGTGACATGGGCGTGAAAACAGTCGTGGTGCAGGCTGACGTGGGGAACCTTGCTGAAGTGAAAGCGATGGCGAAGGCCATCGGGGACACGCTTGGCATGCCGGACATCACCGTGGCCAACGCGGTCAGCCAGTATAAGTGGACGACAGTTCTGGAGCAGGATTCGGCGGATTATGAGGACCAGTTCCGCACCTGCGTGCTGCAGAGCGTGCATCTGGCGAAAGCCTTCGTGCCTGCCATGCAGGCAAAGGGTTGGGGCCGTTTCATCGGCATCAACACCGAATGCAGCATGCAGAACTTTCCGATGCAATCCGCCTACGTGGCGGGCAAACGGGGCATGGACGGCATCTACCGGATCCTGGCAAAGGAAATCGGCGCTTCTGGCATTACTGTGAACCAGATCGCTCCGGGGTGGACCATCAGCGCAAGGGACAGGGAAGAGGGAACGGAAATCAGCGGGAGCTATTCCGCCACCGTTCCGCTGCGTCGCAGGGGCACCGACCAGGAGATTGCAAATGTCGTGGCGTTTCTTGCATCTGATTTGTCAAGCTTCATCACGGGTGCGTATGTGCCGGTGGCCGGCGGCAACGTGATGCCTTCGATCTAAATGCTTCATCTTGCGGGATGTCAGTCCGCAAACAGCAAAGCCCCAATGTTGTTTCACCTCGCTGCTGAAGAGCGCCTGATCACCGATGTCGAAGCGTGGCTCTTCAGCCTGCCGCAATCGCACCGTCAACAGGTTGGGGGAATGATGGCTGACGATGGGATGACGGGAAGGCCGTCAGTTGTTTTTGCCTTCCAGCCTGTCAAGTCTTTCCGCCACCAGAAGCTGGCTGTCTGTGATCGCATCCAGCTTCTGGTGAATGTCTTCTATAATGATTTCCGCTTTCAGATTTACCTTGTAATCGTTAGGGTGAGTATCATAAAGAAAATGATGATGAAAACCCAGCTCCCCGCAAACTTGGCAAGGCCATCCGCCGCTTTCTGTCCGAATGTCAGCTTCTCTTCATGCGTGGAAACAGAATTCTCTGAAATCCGTTCCTGCAGCAGCATATGCAGGATTTCATCCTCTTCTGCAGCGATGGTTTCATCTTCCAGGATGGACTTGATAAGTTCCAGCCGTTGCTCGCTGATGGACATCGTGCCATGCTCCTTTGATGACTTGGGGAAAATGCTACACCTCGACCTTGACAGGCAGTCCGGTGTCCATCGACTGGTTGCAGGCCAGCGTGAATGCCAGCGTGCGAAGGGCATCCGCATAAGGTGAGCGGATGGCCGAAGCGTCTCCGGAGATGACGGCGTCGACGAAGGTGCGGTCGCAGAGGTAACCGGCGTCCCCTTCCTCGACGATTGTGCGTACGTTCACATCGTCGGAACGGCTCAATGTGCCGTCGCCCTTGATGACCAGCCCGGATTCGTCGACAGCTTCAACGGGCTTTCCGCCGTAGATGGACACTTTGTTCAGGATGCGGTGATCCAGCCTTGAATCCCGGGCACCGAAAGTGATTTTGCTGTCAAAGGCTTCACCGCCGGTGGCATAGCATCCGGTGGAAATGGATGCCAGCGCGCCGCTCTTGAACCTGACGGACGTCACGGTCAGATCTTCTGTTTCATAACCGTCAACGCCAGTCACGAAGCCTTTGGTACCCATTGTGTATACGGTGTCCGGCTCTCCGAACATATACCGGATGATGTCGAACTGGTGGATGGTCTGCTCCACAATCTGCCCGCCGGAGATCGCGCGCTTGATCCACCACGGGGTTTCCGGGATGCCGCCGATTCTGGCGCACTCCACAAAAACAATTTCATTGTCCCTGATGAATTGGCGAGTGGGTTCCACAAGGTTGCTGTACCGGCACTGAAATCCTGATGCGGTAATGGTTCCCGCTGCCAGGGCGGCATCTCGGATACGTTTTGCCAATGCCAAATCCAGGGCAACCGGTTTTTCGACAAACATGTGTATGCCGCGCCGTATGGTTTCCATCTCGATTTCGCCGTGTGCGTATGGCGGAATGCAGATGAACACCATGTCTGGCGATATCTCGTCGTACATGGCCTTGTAATCGGTGAAGGCCTTTCCGCCTGCCTTGAGGGCGAACGCCTGTGCGCGCTCCGGAATGATGTCGCAGAATCCCGCGAGCTGGACGTCGTCATACGTCATGAAATGTTCCAGGTGATAGGTTCCGATGCCCCCGCAGCCAATGATAACCAGTTTCTTCATTTTCGTCCTCCCCATCGTTTTTCTATTCCCTTTATTTCATTGTGTTGATTCCTAAAACATTCTCTGGGCAATCATGCCTTGTCATTCACTGGCTGCCCATTTTCCCCGATATCGCACATGCGCCGGATAAGGTCATTCCATACCGATGATGATGTCCATGGCTGCTGAAGTCGTCGTGTACAGATAGTCCGGGGTCTTCGGCATTCCGGCCAACTCGGCGGTCAGGAAACCGTCATACCCTGCTGCGGCCAATGCCTTCACGATCTGTTCCCAGCGGGCGTCTCCCTGCAGGAGGTTGACGAATACCCCCTGGTGCCAGCTGGAGTGAAGGAAATCCTTCAGATGGATTTTGAAAATACGCTTGTCAAGGATTTCAATCCAGTACTCCGGATAGGAGTTGATCAATACGTTCCCCACATCAAAATATGCCCCGATGAAAGGACAGTGTAAGTCGTCGATAAACCGCGCCATGTCCATGGGAGAGGCGAAAAATCCGTTCCACACGTTTTCAAGGCCAACATTGATTTTCGCTTTTTCGATTTCCGGCACCAGTTCTTCCAGTGATTTTCTGGAATTCGCATTCGCCTGCCTGATGGAAGTGCTTGCCCCGATGCCGCCGGGAACGACCAGGATGCAATCCGCACCCAGCGCTGCAGCGCACTCCAGCTGCTTTCTCAGGACATTCTTCCCGAACTCGCGTTCCTCTTCCATGTCCGAACCAAGATTGCCCCCATATAATGATGTGGAGATGCTGCATACGGGAAGATTGTATTTTTTTGCCAGGGCATTGATTCTGTCAAAATCCGCCCGGCCGGACTCCTGCGTGAGGCAATGCGCGGATGCGCCGGTCTTGTCCAGGTTCAGTTCAATCCCGTCAAAACCCGACTGTGAAATGCTTGCGAACATCTCTTCAAAAGAAACCGATTCAGGAATGGTCCATGCATTGATCGCCTTCTTCATTTTGAATCCCTCCTCAAGGACACGGATCTGGCCGACTCCGTTGCATCCGCAATCAGGATTGCATCCGAATCCATCCCAGTATATGCTGTACCCGGATGGAAATGAATGTGTTCACCGCTTGCATATATGGACCCATCAACTGCACCGGCATGAAGTTGGAAAATATGAACCAACGACTGCATGAGAGTTAAGTTGTATATATGATACATCGGCCTCACCGTGGAAAGGAAGAAAAAAATGAACCATCAGTCTCATTACCGGATAGAAAATGATACCGGTTGCGACATTGCCGTCGGCGACCGGTTCCTCGTGGTCAATT
>CAZFWQ010000371.1:0-3763 GCA_964522755.1 uncultured Oscillospiraceae bacterium
CCGTGTTGTTCATATCGGCGAAAACGGGCAGCGCATAGACCGCCTGTATGAGATCATCGATTATGTGAATGAGCAGGCATCCTTCCGCATCCAGACGGGCGTGCTCAACGACGTGCTGAATGAAGCGGTGGCCATGGTACAGCCGCCTTCGGACAAAGGCCGCCGCCTCCGGGTATACTACATGACGCAGACAGGCGTGAAACCGCCAAGTTTCGTGCTGTTTGTCAACGATGCAGAATTGATGCACTATTCTTATGAACGGTACATCAAAAACACGCTTCGCACCAACTTCGGATTTGAGGGAACACCCATCCGGTTCACCATTCGTGAAAAAGGGGGAGACTGATCATGTCCTGGGTCGGATTGATTCTCTCCGCTTTGGCAGGGTATCTGCTGGGCAGCGCCAACTCTTCCATCATCGTCGGAAAGGTGCTGCATGGCAAGGATGTGCGGGATGCCGGAAGCGGCAATGCCGGGGCAACCAATACACTGCGCGTTTTTGGGAAAAAGGCGGCGATTCTCGTCCTGGCCGGAGACATCCTCAAGGGCGTCCTCGCCTGCCTGGCAGGTAGCCTGATCGGCCGCTTCATGACCGGAAACGGAATCGATGAATTATTCGGCAGCATGTATGTCGCAGGATTCACCGCGGTCCTGGGCCACAACTGGCCGGTTTATTTCGGGTTCCGCGGTGGCAAGGGAGTACTGACCAGCGCGGCGGTCCTGATGGTGTTCGCCCCGCTTCCAGCCCTGTGCTGCCTTGCGTTTTTCGTTGCGTCGGTGCTCATCTGGAAGACGGTATCTCTCGGTTCCATTCTTGCCGCGCTTTCGTTTCCTGTCTTTGCCCTGCTTTTCCATGAACCGGTTCAGTTGCTGATCGTCGGAACTTTATTGGCAATCCTGATTGTTGCCCGTCATCATGGCAACATCCGCCGCCTTTTGGCCGGCAAGGAACCGAAAATCACGGACAAGAAGGAAAAAGAGGCTGAAAAATCCTGAATAATTTCAAGCACTTGGGAGCCCGAAAATCATAACTGCCCCAATCTTTTAGAACGCCCTACGGCAAAGCCCCGGGCCTTATAAAAGAAGGGGCAGTAATGATTTTCAGGCACTTACACAGTGACGTTCTTGCCAACTATGAGGGGCCATTCCCTGTCTCCCTGAAGCTGTTTTCCCTTTGTGACAACCACGCCCTTGTCGAGGATGGCATGCTTGAGGGAAACATTTTCACAGACTGAGGACCCCTGCATGACGATGCTGTCTTTTATGACTGCTCCTTTCATGACCTTGACCCCCCTGAAAAGGATGCTGTTCTCCACAGTGCCTTCGATGATGCACCCATCGGCGACGATGGAGTTCCGGACATCCGCCTCTTCATTGTATTTCGCGGGTGTTTCATCCTTTACTTTCGTGAAGATGCGGCGGCGGTCCATCAGAAGCTCCGACCGCACCTTTGGATCCAGCAGTTCCATATTTGATCTGTAGAACAATTGGATGGTGGTCAGGGGCCGCCAATATCCCTCGAAGCGGAAGGCATGGAAATTCATGGTTTTCACATTCTTGATGAGCAGATCATTGACAAACTCCGTATGGCCATGGGCCGCGCAGTCCTGGAGCAGTTCGATGAGCATGGTACGGCGGATGACATAGACGCCCATCGAACAGAATTCACTTTTCGGATTCAGGGGTTTTTCAAGCAGGTCCGTGATCCTGCCGGTTTCGTCGATTTCAACCATGCCGAGCAGGCGCTGCTCTGTAATGGAAAAGTCCGTCAGGACATGGCAGGCAAGCGTGATGTCCGCCCCGGACGCGATATGGTCATCGATCATCGCGGTGTAGTCCATGTTGTAGATGGCATAACCCTGGCTGATGATGACATACTCTTCATCGCTGCGTGAGAGGTAGGTCAGGTTGTTGTACATGGCATCTGCCGTTCCCTTGTACCAGCCGGTCCCGACTTCGGACAGGTAGGGAGGGAAAATGAAAAGGCCTTCGTTTTTCCGATCAAGGTCCCATTCCTTCCCCGAACCGAGATGATCGACAAGGGAACGGAAGTTGTATTGCGTGATCACGCCGACATTCACGATGCCGGAATTGACCAGGTTCGACAGGACGAAGTCGATGGCGCGGTATTTGCCGCCGAAAGGGACAGCCGCTATGGAGCGTTCGAGTGAAAGCTCCTTCAGGCGATTGTTCTTTCCACCTGTGAGTATGATGCCCATGGCTCGCTTCATTCGATTTCGCCTCCCTTCATGACATAACCTCCGGACGGGATATCAAGCATGTTGAAATCATTGGGTACCAATCCGTTGTCGATGACCACATTCTTGCCGATGGAAGTCCCGGTTGGGACAATCGTATTTGAACCAATCACGGAAATGCGTGATTCATACACTTTTTGATTGTATTGGCTTATTGCGAAATCACCGATGCCGACGCGGACCTGGTTGCCGACGATGGAACTTTCCCCAATGATTGCGCAATGGATTTGCGTGTCTTCCCCGATGAGCGTGTAGGACATGATGATGGAGTCTTCCACAAAAGCGCCGGCCTGAATGCGAACCCCGGGGAAAATGACTGAATTGTGCACGGTGCCATAGATCATGCATCCCTCGGCGATGACCGATTTTGTGACTTTCGCGGTTTTCCCCATGTAATGGGCCGGATAGACCGGATTCGGCGTGTAGATCTTCCAGTATGGATCGAACAGGTTGAAATCCGGCTCGCGTTCCGTGAGATTCATGGTGGATTCCCAGTAGGCTTCAAGGGTGCCGACATCCCGCCAATACCCTTCGAACCGGTATGCGACCATTCTCTTGCCGTCCTGAAGCATGGAAGGCAGGATGTTCTTGCCAAAATCGTGATCGGTAACCGTTTCGGCATGATCCTGCGTAAGATATTCACGCAAGGCGGACCAGTTGAAGATGTAAATGCCCATGGAGGCGAGGGTGCTTTTCGGATATTTCGGTTTTTCCTCGAATTCGATGATTCTGTCTTCCGTATCCACATTCAGGATGCCGTATCGGTTTGCCTCGTTCAACGGGACTTCGATGACGGAGACTGTGGCATCGGCTTTCTTGCGGATATGGGTGGAGAGCATTTTTGTGTAATCCATCTTGTAGATGTGATCGCCGGAAAGGATGATGACATAATCCGGACTCATTTCATCGACATAATGAATGTTCTGGTAGACGGCGTCGGCCGTTCCCGTATACCACTCGCCCGACTCGCCTCGCGTGTACGGCGCCAGGATGCTGATGCCTCCGTTCATGCGGTCCAGGTCCCAGGGCTTCCCGATGCCGATGTGGGAATTGAGCTTGAGCGGCTGGTACTGGGTAAGTACGCCAACCGTGTCGATGCCTGAGTTGATGCAGTTGCTGAGTGTGAAATCGATGATGCGGTATTTTCCCCCGTAAAGAACCGCGGGTTTGGCAATTTTCTGGGTAAGGACACCAAGGCGGCTTCCCTGTCCACCCGCCAGCAGCAGTGCGATGATTTCTTTTCGCGGCATGTTGCATTCCTCCATCTCTTTCATGGTTGGGCAGGGCCGGAATGGTTGTGTTTTGGTCTCATGATTTCATATGACATGGAAAAAAATCAGCAACGACTTGCTGCTTCATCATCCATCACCATTATCCATTACCATCATCCATTAATAATCCAGTTTTGTAAAGGACAACCGATCGCTCTGAGTCCGGACCTGCTGAAGTCCACCTCAATGCGGCAGACCGCCAACAGGGGAATCCGGCAATGCGTCGGCACTTCG
>CAZFWQ010000372.1:0-3755 GCA_964522755.1 uncultured Oscillospiraceae bacterium
CAGGGCTCGTGGCAATTCTCCCGTCACATCGCCAAGACCCCCGACTTTCACATAAGGTACTGCCTCTGCGGCGACAAACCAGACCTCCATGCCGGACACAAGTCCACGCAGGTTTTGTTCGTGTTCCGGCACGGGAAGTTCCGAGGGGTTCGAATCATCTTTCTTCACTGGCACTCCGCATTTCCATTTTTCCATGTGGGCCCCGTGTTCCGTAGGATGAAATGAGATCCTGTTGGAAATGGCAAGATTGAAAATGGCGATGTAAAAAGAGGCAAGGCAACAATTGACAGGCTGCCTTGCCTCTTCGTGCGGCTTAAGTGATTATGGAGCGTGGAAGGCTCCTTAGAGCCTCATTATCCACACGTGCGCCGGCTCTCACGATTCAAGTCACTCACATGTGGATATTCACATCTCCCGCCGCTTCCTTGCCGGGTTCAGGCATGGCGTCTTTCCTTGACAGGTTGATGCGTCCCTGCTTGTCGACTTCCATGACGCGCACGGTAATCATGTCACCCACTGCAACAACGTCTTCCACCTTGTTGACACGTCCGTTCGAGAGCTTGGAAATATGGACCAGTCCTTCCTTTCCGGGAAGGAACTCGACGAATGCGCCGAAATTCATGATGCGGGTGACCTTACCGGTATACACCGTTCCCACTTCAATATTTCCCACAATCCCCTCGATCATCCTGATTGCCTTCATGCCCGCAGCCTCGTCGGCCGTGGCGACATAGACGGAACCATCGTCTTCGATATCTATCTTGACGCCGGTTTCCGCGATGATCTTGTTGATGACTTTTCCGCCGGGACCGATGACTTCGCGGATTTTATCCACGTCGATCTTCATCTGGTAGATTTTCGGCGCGTACTTCGACAAGGTCTTGCGAGGCTCCGCAATGACAGGCAGCATGGCTTCATTCAGTATTTTCAGCCTTCCCTTGCGGGTAATCTCAAAGGCTTGCTCGATGATGTCATAACTCAAACCATCCACCTTGATGTCAACCTGGATGGCGGTGATGCCTTTGCTGGTTCCGCCGACCTTGAAATCCATGTCGCCGAAGAAATCCTCGATACCCTGGATATCCATGAACACGACGTAACGGTCCTCATCGTCATCATCCACCACGAGTCCAGTTGAAATGCCCGCCACAGGTGCAAGAAGCGGTACGCCGGCATCCATCAGGGCCAGAGTGCTGGCGCATATGCTGCCCTGTGATGTGGAACCGTTCGACATGAGCACTTCCGACACCAGGCGAATGGCGTAGGGAAAGTCCTCGATGGCCGGTATGACCGGTTCGAGGGCTCGTTCGGCCAAGGCGCCATGACCGATTTCACGTCTGCCGGGGCCACGGGAAGGCTTCGTTTCGCCCACGCTGTACGACGGGAAATTGTAATGGTGCATGTAGCGTTTCTCGTCTTCAAGATCCACACCGTCCAGCATCTGGGTTTCGCTGACAGGACCGAGCGTGCAGATGGTCAGGACCTGTGTCTGTCCGCGCTGGAAAAGGCCGGAACCGTGGACACGCGGCAGGATGCCGACTTCGGCGGACAACGGGCGGATATCCATCAGTCCGCGGCCGTCGATGCGCCTGCCTTCTTCGAGGAGGAGCATGCGGACGATTTTTTTCTGCAGCTTATAAAGCGCTTCGCCTATCTTGACCTTCATATCAGGGCGCGATGCTGCCAGTGCGGCCTGCACCCTGTCGCATACGACAGCGACATCGGCATCCCGCATCGTCTTGTCGTCATTGAGCATGGCTATCTTCATGTCTTCCTTCGCCAGCCTGTAGACTGTGTCGAACAGTTCTGCAGCCACGGTGACGGATTCATACTCAAACTTGGGTTTTCCGGTTTCGGCAACAATTCCTTCGATGAAGCCGATGAGCTTCCGAATTTCGTCATGTCCCTTGCGGATCGCCGCCATCATGACTTCTTCGGTTACTTCATTCGCACCCGCCTCAATCATGATGATCTTGTGAAGGTCTGCCGACAGGGTGACATACATGGCACTCTGCTCACGTTGTTCCGCAGTGGGGTTGATGACGGCCTCACCGTCCACAAGGCCGATGATGATGCCTGCGATGGGGCCGTTGAAAGGGATATCCGAAACGGACAGCGACACGGCGGCGCCGATGATGGCGGCAAATTCGGGAGAATTGTCCTGGTCGATGGACATGACGGTATTCACCAGGGAAACGTCGTTGCGGAGGTCTTTGGGAAACCTGGGGCGCATCTGGCGGTCTATGACGCGGCTTGTGAGGACGGCCCGTTCGGAGGGCCTGCCTTCACGCTTGATGAACCCGCCCGGGATTTTTCCCACGGCATACATCTTTTCCTCGTAGTCCACGCTGAGCGGGAAAAAGTCGACGCCATCCCGGGGCTTGTTTGATGCGGTGGCCGTGGACATGACGACTGTGTCGCCGTATCGGACAAGGGCCGCGCCGTTGGCAAGCTGGGCCATTTGCCCGATTTCGATGGTCAGCGTGCGGCCGGCCACCTGGGTTGAATAGGTTTTCTTCATGTTTCATACTCCTTTTCGCCCTCCGATCCGCCGGGGCAAAAGGTCAGTGAGCAGGGTTCCCGTGAAAAACCCTCTTCGCTGAGCTTCTGTCTCCCTGCGGCCATACGGGGCATGTTCAATGATTCGGGGGCATGAGGACCGGAACTTCCCGACGGACCCCGCCCGCCTGGATCCGTGCCTGTGTAAGGTTCCGGCCGTGATGCACAGGTGCGTAGTCCGGAACCGCCTGGTGAATTTGATGCAAGAAGAAAGGCGGTTTCCCGCCCTCTCCCACGCATTGCCATTGAATAGCCTGTTCCATGGATTTCAAAAAACAATGAAACAACGTATCATTCCTTTTTGAAAAAGGCAAGCTGTTCTTTTGCTCTGACTTATTTCCTGAGTTCAAGTTTGGCAACGATTTCACGGTAGCGGACAACATCCTTCTTCATGAGGTAATTCAAGAGGCCCCGGCGTGCGCCGACCATCTTGAGCAGCCCTCTTCGTGAATGATGATCCTTCTTGTGAATCTTCAGATGCCCCGTCAGGTGGTTGATGCGTTCCGTCAGGAGTGCAATCTGCACTTCCGGTGAACCCGTATCGCCCTCATGGCGCGCATTGCCGGTAATGGTATCGATTTTGGCCGGTCTTTCCATGTTTTTCTCCCTTCCCGTACAATTGCCGCAAGCCCAGTACCCGGCTGGAGTACCACGAACCGAGCATGCGGTTCATCACATACGCATTTATTCTACCACGGATGATCGAAACCGTAAAGCTGTGGAATTCCGGCTTTGCCATTCAGCCGCAATGCCAATTTGGGTCATTTTCCGACTTGCACTCCGTCGACCAAAGTCTTTGCCGTTTCATCCGAAAACAATCCGTCCAGCAGTACGGTGACGAAAGCGGTGATGCGTCCGCGAAACAACAAAGCCAACCCGATGACGATGGCGATGATGACCACCAGTTCAACAGTGTTGAGCCCACGCTGATCCGACAGGAATTCCTTCACGGCAATCCTGTCCCGCTTTTCACATGTAGTGCCTGAATAAGGCCTGGATTTTCCGAAACCGGTCATGGAACGAAGTGCATTCGTCAAGCGTACCTGAACCTGGATTATCATGATGATTGCCTCCACCGCTATGATTCCCCGAACGGCAAGGCTTCCTGTTTTCTTTAGATGCGTAATACGCACACCTTGTAAGCAAGCGTATCAACAAATTGATAAGCTGTCAATGAGTTTTATTGACTAATATCT
>CAZFWQ010000373.1:0-3739 GCA_964522755.1 uncultured Oscillospiraceae bacterium
TATCATATTTTAAAACTATCCGTTTGTAAAGGGGATGACAGAGGATAGTGAAAAATAATTTCATGAAAAAATGATTGCTAATCCACACTGTATATTCAAGCTCATTATGAATTCATGTATTCAGAATCCAAATACGGCAAATATCATGCGCTGGCAATTCCTGATTCACCCACTTGATTCACGCCGCAGGTTGCTGTCGGGGGAATGGATGGGGTATAATCATGCTTGCGGACAAAGCTGAAAAGGATGGGAACATGCCCATGAAAGACGAAAGAATTGTTCTGGCCGTGGTGTTTGGCGGCCAATCATCCGAACACGAGGTATCAAGGGTGTCTGCCCAATCCGTGCTGGAAAATGTCAACCCCGGAAAGTATGACGTGAGGATGATCGGCATTACGAAACAGGGGGAATGGCTTCGGTATGAGGGAGACCTCAGCCTGATCGGGACCGGCGAATGGGAAGATGCGGCCCGGAATCAGCGGCGGTCTGTCGTGGCGGAAACGGAAGTTCACGCGGATGCCCTTCCCGGTTCCGCAGATGATGTCATTTCCGGCTTGCAGGCAAGCGGGCGTGCGTCCAGCTGCCTGAGCCTGCTGTCTCCTTATAAGGGAAGAAACCCGGAAGCGCCTGTGGATGTCGTATTTCCCGTTCTTCACGGCCCAAATGGCGAAGATGGTTCCATTCAAGGGGTTTTCCAACTGGCGGACGTGCCTTATGTGGGCTGCGGGGTGTTTGCTTCTGCCGCGGGGATGGACAAGACATTCTCGAAAATCGTCTTCAGCCATGCCGGCATTGCACAGGCGAGGCACCTGACGATACTGCGAAACGAACTCGACGGTACGATGGACGTGTTCGGACGCCAAGTGGCGGAAACATTGGGCTATCCTTGTTTTGTAAAGCCTGCGAGTGCCGGTTCTTCCGTCGGGGTCGCAAAGGTGAAGAGTCCGGAACGGCTGGAACCCGCACTGCGGGAGGCCGCGGTATTCGACAGCAAGATCATGGTGGAGGAATTCATAGACGGACGCGAAATCGAATGCGCCATCTTGGGGAATGAAGAGCCGATTGCGTCGGTACCGGGCGAGGTCATTCCCTGCAATGAGTTTTATGACTACAAGGCCAAATACATCGACAACCGGAGCGAAACGCGTATCCCTGCCGATCTGGCGCCAGAGGTCGCGGAACAGGTGCAGCGGCTTGCCATCAGGGCTTTCAAGGCGCTTGGCGCATCGGGGCTGTCACGGGTCGATTTCTTCCTGGAGCGCGGCACTGACCGCATTGTCCTCAACGAAATCAATACGATGCCGGGATTCACGAGCATAAGCATGTATGCTAAATTGTGGGCGGCCAGCGGCATCCCGTATCCGGAGCTGGTTGACAGGCTGGTGGAACTCGCGATCGAAAGGCATGAGGCATCAGGAATCTCTTTCGACCGAACCGTTCATGATGGGGCAAGCCGCGGAATATGAACCGTGCCCGGATATGGAGCAAGCAGCGGCAGAAAATGAAGGAATAGATGCAGATGAAAGGGATATCGTGATCAAAGACGTGATGATAACCGTGGAAAGCCGAAAAGAGGATGCGGACGGCGACATCGAGTCCATGTCCTTTGTGACTGAGGGAACATTGGGCTGCGGAGACGGGCAATGCAAGATCGTATATCAGGAAAGCGAAGTCACCGGAATGGATGGGACGACAACGACGCTTCAGGTTGAAAAAGGGTCCGTGCTGCTGATCCGGCATGGAACCCTGAGTTCCCTGCTGGTATTCGAAAAGGGGAAAACGCATCATTCCGAATATGAAACTCAGTTTGGTGCCGTTCAGATTGGCGTGACAGCCCGCCGGGTCGATGTGGATATGACCGATGAAGGCGGCAAGGTGCAGATTGACTACACACTTGAATACAACGGTGCCCAGGGCGGCAGGAACAGCATCAGCCTTGACGTGCGTCCGAGATGAGGAACAGGTGAACGATTTGAACGCAATAAGCGGTATGAACCCAATAAACGGCATGAACGCAATAAGCGGTATGAACGCAATAAGCGGCATGAACGCAATAAGCGGCATGAACGCAATAAACGAGCCAAAAGACGAGAATGACGTCAACAATATCTTTGACAAGATGCGGACGGACATCCGTTCGGTGATAAGAGACGCATGCGATGCCTGCATTGGTGATGGAAGCTTCGCGGTGGACCCCATTCCTGAAATCAGCCTGGAAATGCCGAGGGAAAGGGGTTTCGGAGATTTTTCCACGAACATGGCCATGCAGATGGCGAAAAGTGCGAAGATGCCGCCCCGCAGGGTGGCTGAACGTCTGATAGCCGCCATGGACCTGGCCGGAACGGGTATCGAAAAAGTGGAAATGGCAGGCCCCGGCTTCATCAATTTCACCATGGCTCCGATTTGGATGCAGAAGGCCATGCTCCTTATCCGGGAAAAGGGCGGAGATTACGGCCAGCTGACCATCGGGCAGGGAAAGCGCGTGAACGTCGAGTTCGTCAGCGCCAACCCGACAGGGCCGCTCCACATGGGCAATGCGCGCGGAGGCGCATTGGGCGACTGCATCGCGGGAGTTCTCACGAAAGCGGGATACGAAGTGACGCGGGAGTTTTACGTCAACAATGCGGGCAACCAGATAGTCAAGCTTGGGCTGTCCCTGGAAGCGCGTTACCTGCAGCAGCTTCAGGGCGAAGACACTGTCATTTTCCCGGAAGACGCTTATCACGGAGAAGATATCACGGAACATGCGAAAAACTATATTGCCTCTTACGGAGATGCCTTGCTGTCCGTCCCTTCGGAAGACAGGCGCAGGATTCTTGCGGAGTATGCGCTGCCAATCAACCTGCAGCGGATCCGGGACGGGCTGGCCAGATACGGCATCGAATTCGACATCTGGTTTTCAGAAAAGTCGCTCTATGAAGACGGGGATGTTGCGGAGACGCTCACATGGCTTCAGGAAAATGGCTTCGCTGTGGAAAAGGAGGGTGCAATCTGGCTTTCCGGAGAGAAAACCGGTCTGGAGAAAGATGAGGTGCTCATCCGCGCAAACGGGCTGCCCACCTACATGGCAGCCGACATTGCCTACCACCGCAACAAGCTTCAGAAACGGAAGTTCGACTGGGCCATTGATTTGTGGGGCGCCGATCACCACGGCCACGTGGCGCGCATGCATGCCGGCATGGCTCCGTTCGGAATAGGCAAGGAGCGATTGGAAATCGTTCTTTTCCAATTGGTGCGATTATACCGAAACGGGGTAATCGCCAAAATGTCGAAGCGTACTGGGAAAGCCATATCGCTTGAAGACCTGCTGGATGAAGTGGGACGGGATGCGGCAAGATTCTTCTTCAACCTGAAAACGGCAGGAAGCCATTTGGATTTTGACTTGGATCTGGCAGTGAAACAGTCGAACGAAAATCCTGTTTTCTATGTCCAGTACGCCCATGCGCGGCTCAGCAACATCATCCGGCGACTCCGCGAGGAGGAGGGAATCACGCTGCGCCCGGTGACCGAGGTTGATTTGTCGCTGCTGACCGCGCCGGAAGAGTATTCGCTGATGCGCAGGCTGGCCGAGTATCCTGAAGAAGTGGCCATATCGGCCAGGAGCCTTGAACCCAGCAGGCTCACACGATATGTGATGGATGTTGCTGCAGAGTTCCACAGCTTCTACAATGCCTGCCGTGTGAAAGGAGAAGCGCCTGAACTGCTCAAGGCAAGGCTGACAATTGTGGAGTGCACCCGG
>CAZFWQ010000374.1:0-3720 GCA_964522755.1 uncultured Oscillospiraceae bacterium
TCAGTGAAAACCGTACACCAACAGCACAAATACAGGGTAGAAAGAGCCTGTTTCAACTCTCAGGAGGATCTTGAGGTGAATGAATCATGACGGTATCAGTCCAGCAGCCTTATTTTTTTCCGTATATCGGTTATTTCTCCATGATTAAGCATACTGATATCTTCATCGCATGCGATGAGGTACAACATATCAAGCAAGGCTGGGTACATCGCAACCGGATCATCAGCTTGGAAAAAGATTTCAACTATATTCACACCGTGATGCAAAAAGCACATCAAAGCGACCTCATCAAGAATATCAGAATCGTACCGGACCCCGGTTGGAAGACATTGCTTCTCAACCACCTCACCATATACAAGAAAAGAGCTCCACATTACCGGCAGGTCGTCGATGTTGTGAATGCCTGCCTGGATTACGGGGAATTGTCCTTGGCAAAATGGAATGTGCACTCTTTGCAGGTTGTCTGCGATTATCTTGGAATCGGCAACGACATCAGGATTCTGTCTGAGATGGATATCCCGTATGAACTGGCCGCTGCTTCCGATGAATGGGGATTGAATGTGACATATGCGCTGGGTGCAAAAACATACAGGAATTTACCCGGCGGGAAGAGTTTCTACGACAAAGAGAAATATACGGCCAAAGGGGTGGACCTTCAGTTCATCACAAACAATCTCCGACCCTATTATCAGTGACTGCCCGAGTTTGTCCCCGGATTGTCGATTCTGGATGTGATGATGTTCAACTCTGTACGTGAAGCGAACTGTCTGATTGATGACTGCGTGATATCCTGAACCGGTCGTCTGCGCTGGACTTTCGTCTAAGGAGACTGTCATGACGCACGCATACCCGATTATCAAGAGATCCATCGATTTCTTATTGTCTTTTACCGCAGTGATGGTGCTGTGGCCATTTTTTCTGCTCATTGCCGTCATTATCAAAACTGAATCAAGAGGGCCGGTATTTTTTCGGCAAAGGCGTGTCGGAAAAGACAAGAGGCAATTCTTCATCATCAAATTCAGAACCATGTTGTCTGAAACGCCAAAAGATACGCCAACACACCTGCTGTTGAATCCGGATGCATTTATTACCCGCTCCGGAAGAGTCCTTCGAAAAACGAGTATTGACGAACTTCCCCAGATTTTCAACATCTTGAAAGGTGAAATGAGCATTGTCGGACCCCGGCCAGCCTTGTGGAATCAATCCGACCTCATCACGGAAAGGGATTTGTTCGGCGCGAACGCCCTGCTGCCGGGTTTGACAGGATGGGCGCAGGTCAATGGCCGTGATGAACTTGCCATCGCCGAGAAAGCACGGTACGACGGTGAATATGTGCGGAGAATCGGATTTCTATTCGATGTGCGCATTTTTTTCATGACCCTGTATCGCGTTGTCAGCCGGGAAGGGGTCAAGGAAGGGACGAATGCCGGTGCTCCTCCTGAAACCGGGAAGTGACGAATGCCGGTGATCCTCCCGAAAGAGGGAGGGGATGAATGCCGGTGGTCCACTTGAAAATATGCAGGAAGGGCAGGGGATCGCATGCAGAAAGCCAGAAGCATCCCATCAAGGATTGCGGCTAGGATTGGTTCTAAAATACTTATGGGACAAGGCAACCCTCTTTTTTTCGCACGTCATTTTTACGATGAGCTGATTGAAGATTTCTTCGGTATCCACGACCTCAGCCTGAAGCAAAAGATATGGGCATACCGCAAGGGGATGTTCAGTGAGCGGGTGAAAAGCTATCACCTCACTGAGGCGAATTATCGGGACTATCTGCCTGAATTCGACTATTACAAGCTTCACCCCATAAATGGCCAATATGGCAGGTGGATTGACGACAAACTGACGATCAGGTACCTGCTTGCCCCGTATGCGGAATTCATGCCCCTTTATTTCTTCCAGATTGCAAACGGACGGATCCTGTCCCTCATGGATTGTCCGCCAGGTTACCCCGCCACGGTGGAAGGGATTCTTTCCCTGCTCTCGGATAAGAAAGATCTTGCGTTCAAGTTGAACTCAGGCACAAAAGGGGATGGCTTCTATAGAGTGTCACAAAACGGAGACCTGTTTTCCATCAACAACAAGCCAGCCGGCGCACGGGAAGTCCGCAGCCTCATCTCCGGTCTTGATGGGTATCTTGTGACTGAATTCCTGTTTGCCCACCCGCTCATCCGCAGGATCTTTCCCGATACGCCAAATTCAATGCGGCTTATGGTAATCCGTGATGATGCAGGGTCCCATGTTGCCGCAGCCTTCATCCGCTTTGGAACGAAGAAAACCAGTGCTGTGGACAACATCTCCCTTGGGGGGATATTCTGCGGAGTCGACATCCGCGACGGAACCCTCTTCAGGCCGTATGATTATGACAAGAACATGAATCTTGTAGATTGCCCGATACATCCCGATTCCGGAGTCCGCATCGAAGGACGTGTGCCTCATTGGGATCTGATGATAAGGAAAGTGCTGGAGATTGGTGATTATTTGCCACAGCTTGTCTATTTGGGATATGATGTGGTGGCGACGGAAGATGGTTTCAGGATCATCGAGATCAATTCGCTGCAGGGACCGCAGCATATCCAACTGTATTATCCATTCATGAAGGATGAGCGGGTCCGGCGGTTTTTCGAACCGCTTCTAGCCTCCGTTGCGCCGAGGAGAAGAGTGAACAGATGAGGAAAATACTTTTTCTAGGCGGATCGACACACCAGATCACACCGATACGGTATGCCGCCGCCAAGGGGGACCATACAATATTATGCGACTACTTGCCGGATAATCCCGGTCAGTATTTCGCGGATGAGTATTATTGTGTCAGCACGACTGACCAGGAAGCGGTATTGAAGGTGGCCATCGACTGCCAGATTGACGGCATCCTTGCCTATGCCTCCGATCCGGCCGCCCCAACTGCCGCATATGTTGCCAATCAGCTGGGCCTGCCGTCGAATCCGTATGAATCCGTGATGATACTCTCCAGGAAGGATAGGTTTCGTCGCTTTTTGAAGGACAACGGATTCAATACGCCAATGGCCAGGGGGTATGTTTCGTATGAAAACGCATTATCGGATCTGGGGCTTTTCAAGTTCCCCCTGATGGTCAAACCCAACGATTCATCCGGAAGCAAGGGCGTCAGCCGCATATTGTCCGAGAAGGAATTCAAGGAAGCATTTGCCCATGCCATGTCCATGTCCGGTGAGAAGCGGGTCATCCTTGAAGAGTACGTCCAAATGGCCCATGACCAGATGATTGGCGGCGATGGATTCATCGTGGGCGGGAAATTGGCATTCTGCGGCGCACTCAACAGCCATCGCGACTTGAAGCTCAGTCCGTTCATTCCCATTGGGACGAGTTATCCCCTGTTCATGGATGATGACCATTCGCTGCGGGTCAGGAACGAGGTTCAGCGTCTGATCAGCCTGCTGGGCCTGACGATGGGTGGCATCAACCTTGAATTGATGTTTGACGAACGGGATGACCTCCATATCATAGAAGTGGGCGCCAGAAACGGTGGCAACATGATTCCCGAACTGCTGGAAATGGCGACCGGCGTCGACATGATCGGAGCAAGCGTGGAGATGGCGCTTGGAAACCATCAGATTGACATGTCCGGTGAAATCCGGAATATTTTCTGTTCCACGTATGTGCTTCACACTCCTGAAAGCGGGATTCTGCGGGATATAGGCTACAGTGAGGCACTGAAAGGAAAAGTCCTCCGCGAGGTCC
>CAZFWQ010000375.1:0-3709 GCA_964522755.1 uncultured Oscillospiraceae bacterium
GTTCCAGGTCAACCGTGAATGGCTGCCCCAGTTCAGCCGTTTCAACTGAAGATTCGCATGCAGGCCGCGTAAGCCCGCTGCCATATGCGGTGCAGCAATGCCAAGTCTGGTTTTGTATCCGGGGGGTCCGCCGAGTGATTGACCGGCGGACCCTTTTATCGTTCCGCGACATTCATGACTCATGGAGACAGTAAGGGAAAAGATTGCAATACCGGCTGGAAGCGATATCTTTTCGACCGGATTCATGTTCTTTTCGGCCGGATCAATATCTTTTCGGCCGGAAAACCTAGTTTGGTGTTTTATATGTTTGCCAAATCATGGTATCATATGACATATGAATATGGATTGACCCATCGCATGCCAGGAAATCGCAACCCGACGGTTGCGCTTTTCCTTGCGTGGAAGAAAAACGAGGTGTGCCGAAATGAACCTGACTTCCCGACTGCAATCCTCACCATACGGGAAACATGGCATCCGGATCCTGCTGGCGGCTTTTTCGGCTGCCATCATGCTTGCGACCGGATGTTCGATGCTGCCCCAGGAAGAGGCGACCCTGGCGCCACCGCTGAAGGTGCCGGAGAAAATCACTTTTGAAACCGTGGAAGTGAAAAAGTCGACGATTGAGCGAAAGGTCAGGGTGACCGGCCGCTTCGTATCAGTTTCCCAGTCCAATATACAGTTCACGGAACGAGGCGGCCGTCTTGAAATCATAAATGTAAAGATCGGGCAGACAGTGAAAAAGGGCGACATCCTGGCCACCCTGGACACTGAAACCCTGAAAGACGACATCAAGCTCCAGAACATCGCGCTGGAACGTGCGCAACTCGGCTACAACGAGGCAAGGCGGGTTCTGGCGGCCGAAAACGGAGCCAACAGCAGCAATCCCGACATGCCGCGCGTAGATGCGGAATCCAGAAAAAGGCAGCTTCAATACAATGTCGACATGGCGCGCCTGGATGTGGAAGCCAATGACGTCCGCCTGCAGACGCTGACGCGGGCGCTCAACGAGGCAGGCCTGCCATCCCCGATTGACGGGGATGTCATCTACGTCACGGATGCCAAGGTCGGAGACTGGATAGATACATACTCGACCGTCGTCACGGTGGCGGATCCCAACCAGCTGCAGCTGCGTTACTCTGATGACCGCGTCGGGGATTTCGTCACGGGCATGAAGGTATCCGTTACGTTCGATGAAATCGTTTATGACGGGGAAGTGGTCATGACGCCGATCGACCTGCCGATAGACGCCAAGGAATCCATGAAGAACACAGTCCTTGTTGCAGTAACCGGGCTGCCGGCGGACGTGCGCATCGGGGGCGAGGCGCAAATCGTGGCCACGCTGGACTTGCGGGAAAACACGATTGTCCTGCCGAAGTACGTACTGAACAAAAACTTCGGCCGCACCTATGTGAACGTGCTCAAGAACAACATCCGCGAGGAGCGCGATGTCGAAACCGGCATCCAGTCGGATACGGAAGTTGAAATCGTGAAAGGCCTGGAACTTGGAGAAGCTGTAATCATCAGATAGGAGGCGATACATTGTTTCGCTTGGTAATACGGCGGATGTCCAGCAACCTCTGGATGGTCATCTGCCTGCTCCTCGGGACCATGCTGGCCACATCGCTGGTCTGCAGCATCCCACTGTACACGGACGGCATCATGCAGCGCATGCTGACGAAAGACCTCGAAAACTACCAGGTAGAGAAAGGCAATTTTCCAGGAACCTTTTCGGTGAAAGCGGTACTCAACTATGCCTATGAAGGCAAGGACAGGGGAAATGCCCTCCGCTATTTCCGAAACCGGATCTGGAACGTCATGGGAGAGGCTTACAATGTTCCTTACCTGACCAAGGTGGAGGAAATCCGGGTCAGCCATTCCACTGTTCTCTCCGATCCGCCCGACATCAAGCGACCGGACGGTTATTTCGCCGAAATGGGCTACCGTTCAGGTTTGCCGGAACATTCGAAGGTAACCAACGGCCGGATGTATTCCGACGTCCTCGTCGACGGCGTCACGGAAGTCGTGGTCAGCGCGCGGACCATGAAGGATCAGAACCTTCTGCTGGACCATGCATA
Organism: uncultured Oscillospiraceae bacterium; assembly: GCA_964522755.1. Classification (GTDB taxonomy): domain Bacteria; phylum Bacillota; class Clostridia; order DSM-8532; family DSM-8532; genus JAEWSN01. The sequence goes on from CAZFWQ010000375.1 coordinate 2,076, forward strand.
CACGATTTCAAGCAAGCTTTCGAAGGAAGTGCGGATTACGAAGATAAGGGTCGTGGGGGTCATCGAGGCATCGGATCCGTCAGATCCGTACTGGACACGTTCCCTGTCAGAGGGAACCGGCGTGTTCTACATGAGCGAGAAAATCTTCGTTCCGGATTTCGTGGTAAAGGGCAGTCCGTTCCTTCGTGAAGCCAGTTGGTTTTATGCGTTCGACTACCATCAGATCAAGGTGGACAATCTTGCCCACATCATTGAAACATGGAACAGCCAACTTGAACTTGTAAAAAAATACCGCGGCGTGCTGGAGAGCAAAATGCCCGCTCTCGATATCATTTCAACTTATCACGACCGCGCGGGACAACTGACCACGACCCTCTGGGTGCTGGCCGTCCCCGTGCTGCTGATGCTTGTGTTCTACATCTTCATGGTATCGCAGCTCATCATCGGCGCCGACGAGAACGGGATCGCCGTCCTGAAAAGCCGCGGTGCGAGCAAGACACAGATCTTCTTCAGCTATCTTGTCGAAAGCATCCTTCTCGGAGTGGTCGCAGTGGCGTCCGGACCCCCTCTTGGACTTATGCTGTGCCAGGTGCTCGGTGCTTCGAACGGATTTCTTGAATTCGTCCAACGTACGGCCCTCCCGCTCAAGATGAATGCCAGCGCATATCTTTACGCGGGTGCGGCGTTTCTTTTGATTGTCGTCACGATGATGATTCCTGTCGTGATGGCCTCGCGCACTACCATCGTGAAAGTGAAGCAGGGAAGGGCGCGGAGCAACAAGCGCACCTTCTGGAAGAAGTATTTCCTCGACATCATCGTCCTCGGCATCGCATTCTACGGCCTCTACCAGTTTCAGCGCCAGCAGGGAATCCTTGCGGCAACAGGAATAAGCGCGGATCAGATACAAGTGGATCCGCTCCTGTTCCTCACTTCGACCCTGTTCGTGCTGGGTGCGGGGCTGCTTTTCCTGCGAATCTATCCATTCCTGATCCGTTTCATCTACTGGACAGGGCGACGGATATGGTCTCCGGTACTCTATGTTTCGCTTGTGCAGGTTGGCCGCTCCCGCGGACAGGAACAGTTCCTCATGCTCTTCATCATCCTTTCGATTTCAATCGGCCTTTTCAATGCCAACTCCGCCCGGACCACCAACCGAAACGTGGAGGACAAGACGCATTACTCCGTGGGTGCGGATGTCCGCATCATGCCCAACTGGAAGACGGATGATGTGGCCTCGAGCGGTCCGCCGACCGGTGCGCCGGCAGTCGCCACTTTCAGCGATCGGGCCATCAAATACATCGAACCCAACTATAAGGCTTTCGCATCCCTGAAGGGGATTCAGATCGCGACAAAAGTGCTTCCCATCAAAGATGTCCGCGTCCGCGCATATGACACGGAGGCCATCGGCGTCAGGATCCTTGCCGTCAATCCGGCGGAATTCGGCCAGATAGCATGGTTCCGTACGGATTTGCTGCCGTATCACTGGTTTGAATATCTGAACCTCATGACGGATGCGCCGAAAGCCGTTCTTCTATCGGCCAACCTGAAGGAACAGCTGAAGGTAAAGGAGGGAGACACCATTTCGCTCTCCTGGACCGGCAACAATTCCATCGAGGCAACCGTCTACGCGTTTG
>CAZFWQ010000376.1:0-3708 GCA_964522755.1 uncultured Oscillospiraceae bacterium
ATGAGTTCGAGAGAACGGGTCATGACGGCACTTTCACACCGGGATACCGATATTGTGCCCTTCAGTCTGGGATTTGGCATCAACATGCCTGCCAGGACAGCCCTGCTGTCTGCACTTGGCATGCAATCAATGGATGAACTGGACTCGATGCTGCTGGGCATGAGTGATTTGAGATGGGTGCATCCTGCATATCGGGGTCCTTCGGATAGGAACATGACTCTGCCGGATGGCAGGGAAACAGACATATGGGGCGTCGGGAGAAAACCCGTGACATATGGCACGGGCGCCTACTCCGAAATAGAGTCTTATCCGCTTGCAGACCCGGCCGGGAGCAATGATCTTGGCATGTATCAGTGGCCGCGCGTGGAGTGGTTTGACTTCGGGACGATTCCCGACATGATTCGCCAAGTCAACTCCGACGGGGAACATGCCATCATCATGGGCAACGGGAATATTTTTGAAACAGCCTGGTATATGCGCGGATTTGAACAAATGCTGATGGATATCCTGCTGGAGCCCGAGTTTGCCTGGGAACTCCTCACTCGGGTCACGGATTTTTACATAGCCTATTTCACCAGGGCGCTTGAAGCCGCGAAAGGGAAAATCGACATCGCCTTTACCGCGGATGATATCGGTCAGCAGGAAGGGCTGCTGGTTTCACTTCCTTTGTGGGAGAAAATGATAAAGCCGCATCATGTGAGGCTGAACAAGGCCCTGCATGAATTTGACGTAAAAATCATGTATCATTCCGATGGTTCCGTGATTGCGGCCGTGCCCGGGCTTATCGACATGGGGATTGACGTTTTGGAGGCACTGCAGTTTGATGCCAAAGGGATGGATGCCGCCCTGCTGAAGGGTGAATACGGCAATCGACTGTGTTTTCACGGCGGTGTCAGCGTACAGTCGACATTGCCTTTTGGAACTCCGGAGCAGGTTGCGCATGAGGTTGCGGAAAGAATCCGGGTGCTTGGTTCGAACGGCGGCTATATCCTGGCTCCTTCCCATGCAATCCAGGCCGGTACGCCGCCGGAAAACATCATTGCGTTTTTGCAGGGGACCGGTCGCCTTGCACTGCCATAATCACGGAGGAGGCCCATATGATCAAAGCAGGAATGCCCTTTGCAGGTCTTTGCACGCTGACAGGTGAAACACTCAACGAGCCGCTTCGCAGGGGCATGCAAAACATCGGTATTTCACCGGACAGGATGCGCATCCAGAAACAGCGCATCGACTTGGCTTATGCGGGAAAACGTCTCGATTACCTGCCAACGAGGGCCGACCTGCGCTGGTGGTTCGCCGAACATGTCAATGACGGAGATCTGGAACAGGCGACAGCGGGGATAGACCTGGAAAGAGTCATTGAATCCAGTTTCCTCGACGGGGACTTCAAGAAGCCATTTGCAGCCGAACCCATTCCAACAGTCATCGAGCAGGAAATATGGACAGGGCCGGCCATTTCGTACAGAAACGGCGGATATCCGGGGAGTACCAGGCGGATAGTCCTGAAAACCCCCATCGGCACGGTTTCCGCCGCGGAATCCTATGCGGGCCGGAGCTTCGGCGTTTCGGAATATCCCGTGAAATCCATCGAAGACCTGAGAACTGTTCTTTACATCTATGAGCAGTATGCCAGGCAGAACGATCTGGAGTCCGGCTCCCTGTGGGTACCCCTGACCCCGTTCCAGAACCTGATGGTCCATCTGGCTGGTGTTGAGGCAGGGAGCTACCTTTTGAATGATGACAAGGACGAAGTGGAATATTTCATGCATGCCCTCGATGACATCCAGACACCTATTCTGCATAAGGCCGCAAAGGAACATGATGTTTTATTCTCATGTGAAAACTTCACATCAGACGTCAGCACTGGTTACTTTGAAGCGTATCTTCAGGAACAGTTAAGCAAGCGGAGCCATATTGCCGCACAATATGGAAAGTTGTATGGCGTGCATCTTGACGGGAAAATCATGCCGCTGCTGTCCATGCTTGCGGGTGCCGGCGTGGGAATCGTAAATGGACTAACGGCCTTTCCAGCCGGCGATCTCGACCCCCTGCTCATGCGGCAGGCGGCAGGACCGGACATGGTCCTCATCGACATGATTCCCCAGTGCATCTTCATGGAAGAGTATGACCTGAATGCCTTTGTTGAATACATGGAATCAATCTCGTCATTTTATAAGGATGACAACCGGATCATATTCGGCATTGGCGACATGATGCCCATTTCGAGCGATATGAACCGGTTTGTGATGATGCTGGACATCATCCGGAAAAACACGAACAGCATATTCCAAGGCTGATGCAAGCAGGATGCAGTATTAGACATGTCTCAAGGCCGATAAATACATGATGCATATTTGGCATGCTCCGGCGCAGATACAGGCAGGATGCATTATTTGACATATCTCAAGGCCGATGTATAGAATGGAAGGACGGCAGCAGCCGGTGAATATTGAAGCAGCCGATGAATCACCGTGCCATTTCGAATGGGCAGGTGAATGGGGGAAGCCATGATACCAAGGGTGGATTTTTTCGGATCTTCCGTTTCACGCGTTACCTTGGGTGACAATCCCTTCAACGGCCACTCATACGTTCAGGAAGTCCACAGCGGTGATGAGATGATGGACTTCCATACTCAGGAGAACTGCATCAGAACGCTGTTTGAAGCACAGGAGCAAGGTGTCGCCACCTATGTCGCCCTTGCGGATCCCTTTATTCTTCGGGTCATCCGCCAGTATCGCATTGCCGGTGGAACCATGAACATCATTTTTCAAAGCTATCCGCCGATCGACCTCGACGTGAACCTTCTGATGATGATGAAGTGCAATCCCATCGCCATCTATCATCAGGGAGGCACGGCGGATTTCATGGTGGAATCCGGGCAGATCGATCTTCTGAAAGACAGGATCAGGATGATCAGGGACGCCGGAATTCCTGCAGGCCTTGGCACCCATGAACCTGAAACCCTGCTGCGCGCCGAAGAGGAAGGGTGGGGAGCGGACTTCTACATGACCTGCCTGTACAACGCCCGGAAGTCCCAGCGCGGAGAGCAGAGCGGGTTCATCACCGGAAAACCGAAAGAACTCGTATTCTACCCCGATGACCGTTTCCAGATGTTCGACGCCATCCGGAAGGTGGAGAAGCCCTGCATCGCATTCAAGATATTTGCCGGCGGGCAGATGTTCATCGGCAAGACGCGGGAACAGGTTCCTGCAATCATCGAAACAGCATTCAGGGAAACCTTTGAAAATATCAAATCCACCGATTTGACTTGCATCGGCGTATTCCAGAAGCACGGGGACGAACTTCGCGAAGATCTGGACATAGCAAAAAAGGTATTGTCGTAACCAAGGATGCCGAGGCGTTCGAATTTCACACGACTTTATCCTGCAATATTTCCATCAGGACGCGTACGACGGAAGGGTCAAACTGTGTGCCGGAGCACCTTCGCATTTCTTCGACGGCCTCCTGTTCACTGAGCGTCCTGCTGTAAGTCCTGTTCGTCGTCATCGCGTCATATGAATCCGCAACGGCGATGATTCTTGCCTGAAGCGATATGCCCTCACCCTCCAGCCCCCGCGGATATCCTTTCCCGTCGCATCTCTCGTGATGTTCAAGCGCGAAACCGGCGATTTCTGAAAATTCTTCGCTCGTTTTCAGGATGCGATACCCGATTTCGGGATGTCTTTTCATTTCCTCCCATTCATCCGT
>CAZFWQ010000377.1:0-3700 GCA_964522755.1 uncultured Oscillospiraceae bacterium
TGTGGGTTTTCACGGTTTCCACTTCCGTTTCCAGGTTCTCGGCGAGATAACTGTCAAGGCCGTTCAAGCCGGAACCAATACCGTACAGATAAACCCGAATGGTTTCCATGCTGTTCTTGGTGCGGATGTACTGCTGCACCTTGCGGATTTCCTGTGTAATCTGCATCAGGAAACGCCTTGCGGTATCTGCCGCGTCCGACTGCTCGTGGTGGATATCCATCGTTTTCCGGATATAGGTGCGGGCCTCCTCCGGAGAAGCCTGCATGCGATCCGCCACCATGCGTTCCATGTTGGCCGACCCGACGGGCAGGGTCCGGGAAAGGTCCACTTCCCCTTCCATGATAACGTGGAGGGTGTTCTGGAAGCTGGCCATATCCACCGCGATAATGGACTGCTTGCCCACTGCTTTGCCGTTGATGCTGGCATCCTTCGCGAAAAGCCTGCTCATCACCTGCTGCTGAATCACCAGCTGGCGGGCTTTCAGCCCGATATCCTGCAGGAGCTTGAAATAGCCTTCGCACAATTCGGCCGGAAGCGCCGCCGCCTTCACCCGGTGCATCTTGTTTCCGGAAGCGGAGGTCACTTCATCGATTGTAACGTAATCTACAATGAAACGCTTTCCGGTTGGAAGAAACTGGTTCATTTCCAGGGTCACCAGGTTGCGCATGTCCCGATCCCTGGCCGCGGGTACTTCCAGCCGGCGAAAAACCATCGCATTGCTGTTGACAGCCACAATCATGGACTTCGTCCTGACTTTATTGACTTTTATGTTCGCCTCCAGTGCGGAGCGCACGGATGCATGGTCGGATATGGTGCCGTCTGCCACGCTGCCTGTGGGAATATCCACGGAGAACAGCTTGTGCAGCTGCACATCCCTCCCTGCAGTGGTTCCCTCGGCCAGCACGAAACGGTTGGGTCCGGCATCCAGGCCAATCATTTTCATAAGGATCCTCCCAAACAGCAGTTTTTATTGAACTGTGGAGCTCATGTCGAAAATGGGCATGACAATGGAGATGACGATGAAGCCCACCAGGGCAGCCATGACGATGATCAGCGCGGGTTCCATCAGGGCCACCATCTGCGTGAGGGCTTTGTCGGATTCCTCGTCGAAGTAGTCCGCCGTGGTTTCAAGCATGCTGTCCAAAGTGCCGGATTCTTCCCCGATGCCTATCATGGAAGCCACCATGGGGGGAAAGACCGCTGTCTTGCGGATGGCCTGCGAAAGGCTGACCCCGCTGCGCACGTCGTCCTTCGCCTGGTTCATGAACTTCGTGATGTATTTGTTGCCGATGACCCTCGCGGCGATGTCCATGGCGTTCAGCAGGGGCAACCCGGCATTGACCAGGGTGGCCAATGTGCGGGTAAGGCGAGAGGAGTATATCTTGGACAGGGAACCTTTTAGAACTGGAAGCTTCAATTTGAAGTGATCCCATTGGAAACGCCCTTTTTCACTGTTAGACCAAGTTTTAAAACCAACCACTGCCATTATGACAATGAAGATGATTAAATACCAATAAGACCTAATGAATGTACTCATGCCCAGAAGGATCTGGGTTGGCATAGGCAATGCAACCTTGCTGGACTCGAACATGTCAACGAACATCGGAAGGACGAAGGTGACAAGGCCGGTAACCACCGTGAAGGCTAATGCGGTCAGCACAATCGGGTAGATCATGGCGGACTGGATTTTCCTGCGCACCTTCAGGTCCTTTTCAAAGGCGATGGCAAGCTTGCCGAGGATCTGGTCCAATGTGCCGGACGCCTCACCCGTATCCACCATGGAAATCATGATTTCCGGGAACACGCCTGTTTGCTTTCTCAATGATTCGGACAGCAAATCTCCGCGCTGCACGCTTTCATACACGCGGAAGATGGTTTCTTTCAATTTCTTGTTGGTGGTCTGCTGATAGAGCAGGTCCAGGCATTTTACAACCGATACGCCGGAACGCATCATGGCATAGAATTGGCGGCAGAACACGGCCAAGTCTTTCAGCGGCGCGCCCCGGCGAAGCTGTTTGGACCCTGATCCGGTTTCATCGATTTTCAAGGCGTACTGCTGCATGTCCTTCAAGGTCTGCTGCACACGGGTGGCGCTGTCTGATTCCATCATGCCCGAGATTGTTTTTCCGTTGGCCGACATGGCCGAGTACTTGAAGAGAGGCATACTGTCACCCCAATCCGTCTTGCGTAAGCGGGCATATGCCCCCTCATCCTTCGAATCAGCCCGGCATGGTTTTTTGATGTTGTTTCCATTTTATATGGAGTTATGGAAATGTGCAAGTGTCAAGAAGGAAATATTGCGCATGTTTATCTAATTTTGACAATGGTTTATTGTGAGTGACAGTAAATCTCAACAGCCGGTTTCACGATCTGATTTTGACAATGATTTATTATGAGTGACATCAAATCTCATCAGTCGGTTTCACGCATTATGGAAGTATGCCCCATATTTGTAATGTAAAAATAAATTGAAAAATAACGATAATATCGATTGACAATTCACAATTGACGTTTTACAATGAAACTAAGGTTGGTTTTCATCGTTACGCAAGTGACAATATCAACTGGCCGGCACAGGTCATCGACAAGCACAACTCAATATGGAACTCGTGTAAAAAGCACACCGGCCGAAAGACCGGGTCGCAAAGCGTGAAGTCTACGGCGAAAGCTATGATGGTTCGGCTGCCATGAAACAATGGTGGCTTTTTTTGTTGCAAAAAATCGATATTTGCACGGAACAACCACCTGCCGCGAGTAAAATCACAATGAAAGCAGGAGGCGAACATCATGAAAAACTCAAGGAAGAACCTGGCGCTTCTACTGGTCACGGTCATGTTGTCCGGCATGTTTGGCCTTTCCGCCATGGCGGTAACACCGCCGTCCTCCACCATCACCATACCGGTTGTCTATTATGATTTCAGTGTGCCCGCTGCAGGCGTTCCCAGCAATCCGGATTTTGAGCGGAACCCGATTTCCGGACTGAAACTTGGTTTGGTCAAATCCACCCTTGGCGTTGATGGTACGCCGGACTTTCTTTCAGAACAAGGCTCGATAACAGCAGCTTCATTCGAGAACTGGTATAAGTACCAGGCGCCAAGCGGAGCCAATCCGGGAAACAGGGAAATAACCGGCCAGTCTCTTACCCTCTCGCTCAAGGCGGGCACCACCGACGTATATGGCTTTTCTGATGTGAGGAATGCAAACGATGACGGTTTCTTCCCGATATGCAACCTTGGATTCGGGAATGAGAACCGTGTCCACAACTATCACTTCACAATGAAGTTGAACACCAACTTCACCTATGTCGCGGGACAGAAGTTCAGTTTCACCGGCGACGACGATGTCTGGGTGTTCATCGACAAAAAACTTGTGGTAGACCTTGGCGGCGTACATACGTCTGAAACCGGAAGCGTGAACCTTGACACACTTGGATTGACTCCCGGCTCCACCTACGATTTCGACTTGTTTTTCGCGGAACGCCACACCACCGATTCCAATTTCGCGATGGAGACATCCATCAAGCTGAATCCGGTCGAGAAGGAAACATATGACCTGACGGTCGCGGCAAATCCCGTTGCGGGCGGCACCACATCAGGCGCAGGCCCCTATGAGGAAAGTGTTTTGGCCAATATCGGCGCAGTGCCGACTGCCGGATATCATTTCGTCAACTGGACAGGAACGGGAATCACGGACGCAGCCA
>CAZFWQ010000378.1:0-3693 GCA_964522755.1 uncultured Oscillospiraceae bacterium
TCATCAGCTCCGGATTGCAGAAATACGGCGTACCACAGTGTGAATCCCATGATTACATCAATTCCACCTGTGTGGAAATCACCCCGGTGGGCTGCAGCAACGTATGGGTGGCTTCCCCTTATTTCAGCCTGTGCGGCATGCTGATGGAACAGATTGACGATACGGTGGCTGACAATCAGGAGTATCCTGATTTCCCCGCCTTTCTGGAGGCCTATTTCCAGCGGATGAATGGTAAAATCGCGGAAGCGGTGAAATCGGAGGCGGAATCGCGGGAACTCCGCCGCCTTCACGGGGGCAAACCACTGCAAAGCGTATTCACGCGCGATTGCCTGAGCCGCGGACACGACATCGACGACGGTGGCGCACGATACAACTGGGTGGAGTGCTCGTTTGTCGGCGCGGCCAATCTGGTTGATTCCCTGGCTGTCATCAGGAAGATGGTTTTCGAAGAAGGCAGGTTGGCGTTTCATGAACTGAAAAAGGCGCTAGATGCGGACTTCGCCGGATATGCGCCATTCAGGATGGAACTTCTGGCCGGAAATCCGAAATACGGCAACAACCTGCCAGAAACCGATGGGCTGATGCGGCAGATAGTCGACAGGATACAGTCGGAATGCAGACGATACGGGCTGCCGCCGGACAATGCCCCGTTCGTGCCGGGCATGTTCTGCTGGATCATGCACCAGCGCCTGGGCGCCGAATGCCGCGCCACCCCCGATGGCAGGAAGGCGGGCTTCCCATTTGCCGACGGATCCGGGCCGGCGCAGGGACGCGAGATGAACGGTCCCACGGCGGCCATCATGTCCGTTACGTCGTGGGACCATTCGGGAATGATTGGCGGGGTCGCGTACAACATGAAATTCGACAAATCCCTGTTTTCCTCCCCGGACATGCGGAATAAAATGCGGTCCCTCATTGAAACTTATCTGGACCGGGGCGGATTTGAGACACAGATCAACGTGCTCGACAGCGGAATATTGGCCAAGGCGCAGGAAAACCCAGAGGCATACAGGGATTTGGTTGTCCGCATCGGTGGGTATACCGATTATTTCACACACCTGTCGCCGGGAATGCAGGCCGAAGTGATGCAGCGGACGGCATTCATGACCTTGTGAAAAGAATTCCCGGCGAAAAATCAGGTTTTAGTCAGTATATGGCGAAAAAGAGTCATCCAACTGAAGAATCATGATAAAATAGGTTTCCGAGATGATGGGATTGTATCACCAATGAAATAAATATTGAGGAGTGCGCCTGTGAAGGGAATGGTTTTCGACATTCAGAAATTTTCGATACACGACGGTCCGGGAATACGTACCACCGTATTCCTGAAGGGTTGTCCGCTGACGTGCATGTGGTGTCACAACCCGGAATCGCAGCAGCGGGAACCGGAAATCTCATTCATTCCTGAAAAATGCATCGGCTGCGGCTGGTGTTTTGAAAACTGCCCGCCCAAGGGACACGTCATGGAAGACGGCAGGCATGTGCTTCATCGCGAGTTTTGCATCCGCTGCGGCAAGTGCGCGGAAAAATGCTATGCGGGGGCCAATACCCTTGTTGGCAGGGAAATGACAGTGGAAGAGGTTCTTGCCGAAGTGATGAAGGACTTGCCTTTTTATGAGAATTCCGGCGGCGGCATGACACTGTCCGGCGGCGAACCCATGTATCAGATGGAATTTACAGCCACACTTCTGGCCGACGCCAAAAAAAAGGGGCTGCATACCTGTCTTGAGACCTGCGGATTTGCGCAGCTGAATCATTTCATGAGAATCCTGCCTGATGTCGACCTTTTCCTTTATGACCTGAAGGAATCAGACCCTGCCAGGCATCTGCTCTATACCGGCGCGCCGCTGCAGCTGATCCAGGACAATTTGGCCGCGCTGGATGAAGCAGGTGCGTCAATCATCCTTCGCTGCCCGATCATCCCCGGAATGAACGACCGCGCCGATCATTTCCAGACAATCGCTGAAACGGCCTCCAAAATGAAGAATGTGCTTGCGGTCAACGTCATGCCATATCACCCGCTGGGCGAATCGAAACTTAGCCGGCTTGGCAGGCCGGGCATGGTCGACGGAAAGACATTCGCAGATGAAAAGGCGGCGACCGGATGGATCAAGGCCATTCAGGACGGAACACGCGTTCCCGTGACAAGGGGATAGGCAGGACAAGCGCATGCCGGAGAAAACTGTCCTGCAGGCTCCTTGTAAGGAACGGAATAAAACTATAAAAACATAGCCATGTAAAGTGGGATTCTGTCGATGGTTTCAGTACTTCCGACATTTTTGGCGGATAATTTTATGCCGTGCCTGACCCCATAGTTTTCGATGATGGATGTCATCGATTTTGATTTGGTATTATCGGCTGATTTTACTTCAATGGCTGTCGCCTGCCTATTCAGTCGAATAAAGAAGTCTATTTCAATTTTTGAATCATGTTCAAAATAATAAAGTTTCTTATTTGCTTTTGAGAATATGTCAGCGATGATATTTTCATATATTGCACCTTTGTAAATGCCAAGGTTGCCGTCAATGATGTCTTCTTGGGAGCCCGTCTCGAGCATGGCCATCAACAGCCCTGTGTCCCGCATATAGACTTTAAAAACATCACTTTTGGCGTTGCCCTCGAGAGGGAGTTCCGGTATTGCGAGATTATAGCAGAAATTGATAATTCCGGCATCAAAAAGCCATAAGAGACTACCGCCATATTTTCTTGCGGTTCCTTTGCTTTCCACAAGGCTGTATTGGAATTTCTTATAATCTTTTGACAGGTGTTTCGGGATTGATAGAAAACATGCTCTTGCTTTGGCTTTCTCACTGCCTTCCGCATATTTTGCAATATCATCCGTATAATCACCAAGGATAGATTTTTGGATTTTCAATACACTTGCAAAGTTATGGGTTGTTACAAATTCATTTACCACTCTTGGCATTCCGCCTACTACGATGTACTCCTTAAAAAGTTGGAGCATTCTTTCATGCATGGCCAAGGGTACCTTTTCCTTTTTGAAATAATACTGTTTTATGTCATCTATCGACTGAGGTAAAATGCCATTTGCCCATAAAAACTCCTCAAAATCCAAAGAGTACATATCAATGGTTTCTACATAACCAACTGGATATGATGGAACGTCCTTGTAATGTATTCCTAGCATGGAACCTGATGCAATGACATCAAACCGTTTGTCCAAAGCAAGAAACTTGAGCGCGGTCCGTGCTCTTGGGCAATTTTGAATTTCATCAAGAAAAATGAGTGATTCATCAGGAACAAGGGCTGCATTTGGAACACGCAGTGAAATCTGCTTGATGAGTGTTTCCACGTCCAAATCACCTTCGAATATTTTCATATAAGCTGGGTTTTCGTCAAAATTCATACGGATATAGTGCTTATAATGTTCACGGGCAAACGCCTCTATGGTAAAGGTTTTTCCGACTTGCCTGGCCCCTTTGACAAGCAGGCATAATCTATCATCGCGCAATTTCCACGAGACTAAGTCATCCGCTATTTTTCTTTTTAGCACATGCATACCTGCCCTCAGCCTTCCTGCAATATCTTCATTCTAGCAGAGGGGAAAAACAATGTCAAGAAAGTGCATATTTACACCACGAATACTGAATAGTGAATTCATATTTAGACCACGAATACGGGAAGCAGAATTCATGATTAGACCACGAATACAGTGGGTTGCGCAGGACAAGT
>CAZFWQ010000379.1:0-3678 GCA_964522755.1 uncultured Oscillospiraceae bacterium
GCCTTGCGATGATGCGCGTCATTTCCAGATGGGGAAGCTGGTCTTTCCCGACCGGCACCACATTGGCCTTGCAGAAAAGGATGTCTGCGGCCTGATGGATGGGATAGGTATACATGCCCGCATTGATGCGCTTCAGCCCGGATGCCTGGATCTCTTCCTTGACAGTGGGGTTGCGGTCAAGTTCCGAATTGGAAACGAGGGTCAGGAACGGCAGAAGCAGTTGGTTGAGTTCCGGAACATGGCTATGCGGGAAAATGCAGGTCCTGCCTTCTTCGGGAACCAGGCCGGCCGCCATGTAGTCGATGACAAGGTTCCGGACGTTGTCCGCGATATTGTCGAACATATCGCGGTCCGTAAGCACCTGGTAATCCGCAATGACGATGAATGTCCTGACTCCCATGTCCTGAAGCTTCACCCGGTTTTGCAGTGAACCGAACAAGTGCCCTATGTGCAGGCGGCCCGTGGGCCGATCCCCCGTCAGAACACGATAATTCCCGGGTTGATCTGCAAGGCTTTTTTCCAGCAGCCTGCTCTTTTCAACTGTTGCCTCGAATGTGCCATACTCGATGCGGTCTCCCGCTTCAGTCTCCCCTGCATCAAACCTGTCGTGCATGTCGTTTGTGTTTTCGCCTGCTCCTTCATTCATATCCAAGTACGTCCCTTTCATCCTTCGATAGCAGGTGCCAGACTGCCTCGGCATCATCCAATATCATGTTCCGTTTGCACCTTCCTGTCAACACCGCCTTAAGCATCAATTGGTGCGGGATGAGAAGCCAAGCGCATATGCAGCGGCCATTCGCACCGTCATCCCGGTTCCCTTCCCAATGTGCCGCCATTGCACAATGAAACAGTTCTCCTGAAGAATACAATTGAATAGCCTGCCCTCCTAAAAGGACAGACTATTGTCCGCAGTATTTTTTTCACGGTTTTTTCATGGAATCAATGCGGCTGAATCACTGCCTGCGGTTCTGCCTTTTCAACTCGTCGCGGATCTCGACCAGAAGCTTTTCCTGGGCAGAGGGTACAGGAGGCGCGGGAGGAGCGGCTTCCGCTTCTTTCTTCTTGAATCGGCCGAGGAACTTCACAAACAGGAAAATGGACAGTGCGATGATTAGGAAATCAATGACCGTCTGCAGGAAATTGCCGTATGTCAGGAGCAAATCCTTTCCATCGGCACCAATTGCCTTCCGCAGCAGGATTGAAACTTCCTTCAGGTCCGATTGTCCGGTTATCAGGACAATCAAAGGCATCAGCAGGTCATTTACCAGCGACGTGACTATCTTTCCGAATGCGCCGCCGATAATGACGCCAATGGCCAGGTCAAGCACATTTCCCTTCATGGCGAACTGCTTGAACTCATCCCCGAATTTCTTCACGCTGCCGAGTCCGCTCTTGAGATTCACCTGGGGCTTTTTCATCGTACTCATTTCATACCCCCCTGCATCATTGAAGTTGTTTCGCGGCAAAACCGAAGACCTGAAGAATCTTCTAAAAATCGATATGTATCATATATATCATGAAATGAATGAATGTCAACTGCGGAAAAACAGAAGTGCGAAATAAATCAACGGCATAAAAAAAGCTCGTACACTCCAAGCGGCATGAAGAACAACATGACAGCAGAAATTATAGATAAACAGGTTATCACAGGAATGTCCCGATGAGCCCGTACATTCGCCTAAGCGCGAATTCAGCTCCACTCATGCTTCTATCAATCCCAGTTTTTCCATTACCTCGCGGAACTTGTCCAAGTCGATGGGCTTCCATGCATATGCCTCACAGCCGGAATCATAAGACTCCGATACTGTCTTCCGGTCGTTCAACGCAGTTGTAATGATGATTTTGGCCCTGTCCTTTCCAGAAATGCCCTTCTGAAGTTCTATCTCGCGCAGGGTCTTGAGCACTTTCAGTCCATCCATGACCGGCATCAGGATATCAAGACAGATCATCTGGTATGGCTTGCCTTCCTTGTGGGCGACCAAAAACGCATTGACCGCCTCCATGCCGTTCACAGCGATGTCACAGGGGCCGAACTGGTTGAGGAATTTCTGCAGGAGCTTTCTTCCGATGTAATCATCTTCCGCGATCAGGATCCGCATAGCATCGCCTTTCATTCTGTACAAATCACATTGATTCCTGCGTCTTGGTAATGAACCCAGGATTTTTCCCATAATCCGGCATCTCAAAACAAAATCAGTGCGACTGCTTTCACCCGGTAATTATACAGGTTATTATCATCATTTACCACTTCAGGGAGCATTGAAACCGGGACAGTCCGCAATAAAATCATGAAAAAAAACCAGGTGAAAAAAACCAAAAAACCCAGAGACTGTCTAATAGGAGAAATATCTTGTTTTCTTCATGACCATCGACTATAATGAAGTTCGTGCTTTCGGGGTGTAGCTCAGTTCTGGCTAGAGTGCTTGCTTGGGGTGCAAGAGGTCGCACGTTCGAACCGTGTCACTCCGACCACAGTGATGAAGCGGGTTTCAGGATTTCCTGAAATCCGCTTTTTCACATGTTTTTCGGGCAAATGACAGCTTGTCTGCACCTTGACACCCCTGCAACCCTTATGTCACAAGCACTTCAGAGGGCACAGAAATGCCCTCGACTTTTATGGAATCGAGGGCATCTCCAGCTTCACTTTGACCTCAGTTACGCTCTTTCAACGGATAGCTTCAAACCAAGGGGCTCCATAAGCTTTATCAAAGTATCAATTTGTGGCATGTTCCGCATGTTTTCAATCCTGCAGATCGCCTCTTGCTTGATACCAGACAGTTTTTCCAGTTCTCTTTGCGACAATCCCAATTCTTGTCGTCTTTCGATCATTTTTGAAATAATATCAGACATGATGTCAACTTCCATCTTTTCTTCTTCACTCAATGCTGTCATGGAATTTTTGACATCCCGCCATTGGATCATTTTATTCATGATCATACCTGCCTTTCCAGTCCTTCATCTCACTGAGTGCCTTTTCAATTTCGGTTTTTGGCGTCTTGCTTGTTTTCTTTCTGATGAAGTGCAGCACGACGATTTTGTTTTCATACCATGTGAAAAACAAAATTCTGTTATTTCCAGGCCTCAATTCCCAGAGATCATTTTGTATGTGTTTCACAAAACCTTCTCCAGCCCGCGTCCCCTGACTCTCAAGAATATTGATGTGAAATCGTAACTGTTTGAGCATGATACGTTCGTTTTTGCTGGTTACGGCTCTATCGTTGAGTATTTCAATGTAATCCAGCAACTCACTGCGTCCTTTGGCATCCTGATAAAATACGACCTCGTACACGATTCAGCTTCTCCTTTTTGATGTAGTATTTATCATCAAATGAATGATAACATATTTATCATAATCCCGCAATGGAAGCAAAACAATGAGAAAAAGCGCCGCATGGGATTATACTCCGCATACGGCGCTTGAAAGGCTTACAGTAAGCGCCATTCAGATTTCATGTGATGTGACAGGATGTCAAGCGATGAGACGGGTACTTGTTTGGGGTGCAAGAGGTCGCACGTTCGAACCGTGTCACTCCGACCACAGTGATGTAGCGGGTTTCAGGATTTCCTGAAATCCGCTTCATCACATTTTTTTTGGCAAATGACAGCTTGTCTGCATCTTGACACCCTATAAGTAATCTCCCGCCAATCCAGGATCCATTTCAACCAGGGAACCCGCCT
>CAZFWQ010000380.1:0-3673 GCA_964522755.1 uncultured Oscillospiraceae bacterium
GTCGGCTCTGCCAAGAACCCATTTACCGAACAGTGGGGCATGATACGTGGACAGGCAGGCTGTCTTGTCATGGGAAGCGGAGCGGGCGCCGCAGCCGCTGTGTCTGTACGAACAGGGACAGATGTGATCGATGTGGATGTGAAAACGGTTCAGGAAGAACTCAGGAATCAGGGCGTCAGGTTATAGTCTCAACCGATGCGTTGCGAAAAACCAAAGGTTAGCGATTGATATGCGTCTGTGGGAACATCGCGGGAGTAAATAGAATGTTATTTGATTATTCGGGCGACATCAGCCGGAACAAGATCAAAACAATCAACCGCTACGCCAAGCATAAAGATGATTATAACAACTATTTTAAACTTGGCATGATCGGCTGCGGCGGCATCTCCCATGCACATGCCAGAGCCATATCAGAAGATACGCAAAAGTTCAGATTTACCGGCTGCTGTTCACGTAATGAACAGCGCGCAAGAGATTGGGCGGAAAAATACAACTGCCAGTCCTACTATACAGATTATGTTCAAATGTGTGAAAACGAGGACCTGGACGGTGTACTGTTAGCAACCTGGCCAACAAAGCATTTTGAGCAAATTATCAAAATGATTGACACAGGAATAAAGAACATCCTTTGTGAAAAGGCGTTGACGACAACCGGCCAAGAAGCCTCGAATTTAGCTAACTATGCGAGAAGAACGGTGTGTTTCTCACGGAAGGCTTTATGTACAGGCATAATCGGACGGCGCGACTATAAGCCGGGCAGGGGCAAGCCTATATGATGCGACAAAAGCAGGTTTGATTTCACTCTCCAATAGTATGGCTGTCGCCCTATGTAAACACCATATTCGTGTCAATGCCATAGCACCGGGATGGGCTGTCACAGAATTCCATTTTGGTCATAGCCCGGAAGCTGCGGAAAAGAAAAAGCTGCTGGAAAACATGAAAATATCGTCTTGCCTCATGAGGCGCATCGGACGCCCGCAGGAAATTGCCGCTGCGATTGCCTTTCTTGCCAGTGATGATTCTTCTTATATGACGGCTGCAACCTTATGCGTTGATGGCGGCCGTGCTGGTGTTGATCTGAATTTTGCCAGGGAATAGTAGTCTGAATCAACGCATCGTGAAAGGATAATCATTTTGAACGGACGCGAACGAATCAAAGCGATCATCAATCACGAATCGACCGACAGATGCGCATACTGGACGGGAATAACCAGTCCAAGCATTAATCATGCGCTGTTTGAACATCTTCGCTGCGACACAATAGAACAGATATGGGATAAACTAGGTGACGACCTTCGCTGGATTCATTTAAACAGCAACGGTCACCGGTTAATTACTCGCACCGATACGGGCGAGTTTTGTGCTAGCGGGTTCTTGAAAGATGCAGAATATGTGTCGGAGCTAGACGCATATTCCTGGCCGGACGCTGACAAGATAGACCTTCAACCATGTCTGAAAGCAATTGAAGAAACAGGCGATTATTATCGGCTGACCGGATGCTTGTCGATGTTTTTTCATAAGGATTGCTTCTTTGCTTTTGGCAGTATGCAGAATTATTTTATAAAGATGTATACCTCTCCCGACCTGGTCCATGCCGTGACTAAACGAGCCAACGATTTCTACATTAGGCTCAACCGGCGTTATTTCAAAGCTGCCGCTGATAAAGCCGACGCATCTTTTGTAAGTCACGACTTGGGTACTCAGTTGAACTTGCTTATTAGTCCGGAAATGCTTGAGGAGTTTGTCTTCCCATATCTGAAGCAGCAAATAGATCTTGCTCATGAATTTGGACTTCATGCTGTTCTGCACAGTTGCGGTGCAATCAGTGCCATCATCCCGCGTCTCATCGAGCTCGGAGTCGATGTACTGCACCCGATTCAGGCCTTGGCGGCTGGAATGGATGCTGACAGCCTCAAACGATATAAGAATTGCATAACTTTTTTGGGTGGGATCGATACCCAGCAACTACTCGTCCACGGCACGCCTGAAGAAGTATTCAAGGAGGTTGTTCGCATAACCGGCATCCTCGGTCCCATGATCGTTAGCCCAAGTCATGAAGTCATACTTGGTGATGTTCCTCCCGAGAATATATGTGCGATATCAAAGGCTGTTATGTGTCAGGAATTATTAGCTCGCTGAGCAAGAATTGTCACAGACACTGTTCTGCTGGGCAGGGAAGAAGTATCCTTCCGGCTTCCCCTCCGCATTCACCTTTCGAGCATGCTCGTCCTTCAGATGAACGTGACGAGCAATCGGACCCATGTTGTCGAAAAACTTCAAATAGGCCATCCAGCCACCATGTGCCGCCATCTGTCCCTTGCCGATAATCTCGTCTCTGATCAGTTCACTGGCGTCTCTGAAGAGGATCCGCAGGATGTCGCTTCCTCGTTTGACCACGATAAAGCTCAGCCCCTCGTTCTCGATCGTAAATCTACCATTGTCGGCTGAAGTCGTGGAAGCGAACCATCGCTCATCGGGTCCTCCCGCTAGCGCTGCCTGGCCAGTTCCTCGTTGCTCCCGAATACTGGGGAATACATGAAATACCACTGATTCTCCGGATACGAGTAGTAGGGCACGAATGTCCTGCATATGAAAGGATAGACACCGGTGTGCCCCCGTTCGGTCCTGAATGTCAACTCTTCGCCGGGTACCGGTCGGATCCATTCCTCCGGGTGTGCCATATCACCGACCAGGACCGTCATTTCGGTCGAAACCAATACGATGGGTCCGTAGCACAAGGCGACCAGATTCGGATGCTGATCGTCCACCGCCTTGAAATAGAGATGGTAGGCGAAATCGACCTCGACTCGATCGCCCTCGTTCCAGACGCGGTCGAGGACGATCCACATGCCAGGTCGGCATTCTACGGGGACCGGTGTGCCGTTGACCGACACGGAGTTGCCTCGGGTCGCCCAGGCCGGCATACGGAGCCTCAGCTGGAATGCGACGGGCGAGTCCGTCGAGATGCGCAGTTTCACTGTGCTTTCACGTGGAAAGGACGAGTCGTTCTCTACCCGAATCGCAACCCCGTCCTTCTCCCAACGGACAAGGGAAGGCAGATACTGACTGATAGCGAGGCCGTTCTCATCATGGTAGTACAGCATGTTCGCATATTCCGCCACATCCTGCGGGAAGGTGCCCGTACAGCATTGCCATACGAAGTTCCTGCCTCCGCTTCGCAGGCGCCGGTCCGTTGTGGATTTCATCGCCCCGTCCTTGAAATAGCTGGAGTAATACAGGATCCTGCCGTCGGGCGTGACGGGCGGCTGTCCTCCCGTCGCGTTGCAGAGCATCTGTTCGGCCCATTCTCCGTATTTGGCCTCGCCGGTGTGGCGAAGCAGGTAATGGCAGAACTTGAACACGGCCCAGGCGCAGCAGGAGACTTCGCAGCTTCCCCAGGCATCGCTTCGCGCGACGAGTTCACCCGCGAAGTTCCTGTACGTGACATTGCCATCGCGCTGATAATCCCATGTCGTCTGCAGCATGAACCCAAGGTAGCCGTTCCGCTGCATGAACATCGTCTCGGCAGGTCCATATCCTCCTGTCGCATAGGTATGGTTCCTGGTGATCTCGTCATAGGCGATTTTCATGATTTCCAGATATTTCGAGTCGCCCGTCACCTCATAGGCTCTTGCAGCGCTTGACAGGCAATTGACGTGACTGTAGGCATGTC
>CAZFWQ010000381.1:0-3657 GCA_964522755.1 uncultured Oscillospiraceae bacterium
ACCGTTTCATCCGCACGAACAAGGAACGCACCGACAAGAATCTGCGCGTGCCGGAATCCATCCTCGGAGGAGGAGGGGGAACCCATCCCACAGACGGCATCTCGCTCGTACGAGTGAAAAATCTCGAACAGGAATACAGCCAGATTCGGGAAATCCTCGAACGAGATTCAACTCATGGAAAAAAGAGCGGCAGGACAGCCATCCTTTACCGGAACAACCGTTCAGCCTATGGCCTCGCCGATATGCTCGACCGGGCCGGAATGCCTTTCCATCTGCGCGATTTCAAGGAAACGCTCTTCACGCACTGGGTAACCCGCGACATAAAGGCTTTTCTGTCATTGATTCTCGATCCGTCCGACAGGGATTCGTTCGCCGTTGTTTCAGGCAAATTGAATGCATATCTGTCCCGTGAGCTGCTGGACACACTACAGGCGCTGCCACAGGAAGGAAGCATCTGGAAACAGATTCAGAAAGCGCGCGCATTGCCGAATTTCCAGCGAATCAGGCTGGAGGAGGTGGAACAGCGTTTCAAGCGGTTGGCCAGGATGAAACCGCACGATGCGATCCTTGGACTGCTTGATTGCGTGGCATACGACAAGACCATCGAGTTTGCGGCAAGGACGCAGGGATATGCGCCGGATATGCTGAATGGGCTTCTGGACACGATGCTCGTCATTTCTTCGCATGAGGATACCATTAGGGGATTTTTAAGCCGGCTCGATGCTTTGAACATGATTCTGGAGACTGCAAAGAATCCGAAGCTGAAACGCGGCCGCCTCATCCTGTCAACCGTACATTCTGCAAAAGGGCTCGAGTTTGAGAAGGTCCTGCTTGTTGACATGGTGGAAGGGGAGTTTCCGTCAGCGGATGCCGGGGAATCCGACAGCCTGATGGAGGAGGAACGCCGCTTGTGCTATGTGGCCATCACGCGTGCGCGAAGCGATTTCCGGGTTTTCATCCCTGCGAATTGGGTCCGTGAAAAAAAGAAGCCGTCCCGATTTGTCCTGGAGATGGAAAACGCGATGCGAGACCCTCCGCGTTGACAAATGAGTCCGATTTGCCATATAACTGTTTGTAAATGGTTGTGTGAAGTTTTCTCCTGCAGAGATTTGGATATCATTGCTCATGCGGTTCTTGTCACCAATGTTTCGTTCCGGGATGTGCGGGGATTTCCATGCCGGTCAACTCTAGCCATCATGACCGGCCGGCAGCAAATGGCATCTTGCATTGGCGATGCCAGATAAGGGGAGGATACCATGATCATCGATTGCCACAACCATCCGGATTGGCATGGACACAACCTTTCCAGGTTCCTGGAGAACATGGATCGGTGCGGGATAAGCCAGACATGGCTGCTCAGCTGGGAAGCGCCCGCCGATGAGTATGATCCCCATTACACATACTGCACGCCGGATACGGGGCTGAACGGACCCATATCCTTTTCCCGGTGTGTGGCGTATTCGGAAAAGGCCCCGGGCAGGTTTATCCTGGGGTTTGCGCCGGATCCGAGGCGGCCCGACGCCATCGACCGCCTGAAAGGGGCCGTTGAAACCTTCGGGGTGAAAATCTGCGGAGAGCTGAAGCTGCGCATGATGTACGACAATCCCGATGCCGTCCGCATGTACAGGTTTTGCGGCGAGAGGGGATTGCCCGTGGTCGTGCACATCGACTATGAGTTTGATACCGGGGTGAGGTACCCCAGGCCCAACTGGTGGTACGGCGGCGGCATCGGAGCCCTTGAACGGGCCGTGAAAGCCTGTCCCGAAACAAATTTTCTAGGACACGCACCGGGATTCTGGGCGCATATTTCCGGAGACGGACAGTTTGACAAGGTGCCGTATCCGGTGGGAAACGTAGTCCAAGGCGGAATCATTATTGAAATGCTTCAGAAATACCCGAACCTGTATTGTGACATATCTGCTACATCAGGTTGCAATGCCCTGAAGAGGGATCCAGTATTTGCGAGGAAATTCCTGATTGAATTCCAGGACCGTGTCTTATTCGGGAGGGATTACTTTGACAGCCAGCATAAGGATTTCCTGGACAGCCTGGATTTGCCGGAAGAAGTCAGCAATAAAATCTACCATGTGAATGCCCTGAAGTTGATTAATATGAAAGACAGCGATCTGAACGACTGACATGTCGATATCGACCCGTCCCGCTGTTGGTCATATTCACCGTGCGATATTCACTTTACAAATGCGCCGGTCATGGGTGTCCCCTTATCATCGCTTGAAGAAATGCCATCCGCCGAGTTCCGGAGGGTTGCCCGGATCACCTTCCAGCAGTTCTTCGTAATGATCTGAAACCTTTCTCAACGCGGCTGCATGCTCTTCGATAAGGATCGGGTCGAATTTCTTGAACCACGGGACAGAATAGGTCATGGTTCCGATCCTTTCACTGACAGGCAGCGTTTCATCAAAAAGTCGGACATCGGTTTCCGAATTTGCGATGCGCGTGGGTTTTCCATGGCCATATACGTCGCAGGTCTTGAAAAGTCCATGCGTGTGCAGCGCCTTGTTGCATCCGGGACTCAGGCATGCCCCTTCGGCTGAGGCGGCTTCGCAGAACCGGGTGACGGAGAGCCCACCGAGTTCCTCGGGCACATACAGGCCATGCGCGGCGTACCAGCCGGCCATGGTGCTGCCGGAATCCTTCCCTACGCGGTGTGCCCGGATTCCTTTCACGCCTTCCAGAAGGTCCCAGAATTGGTTCATCGCTTTTCGAATTTCCACGCAGCGTTCGTCATAATGCTTCAGTTGAATCCTGCCCAACGCGGAACTCAGCTGGTTCATGCGAAATTTACTTCCGCCCAGGGGAAGCCCAGCATAAGGCTTCAACTCCTCGTCTTGGATTGAAGGGTCGAAACGCTCGTAATGTCCGAACGAGATGGCCCTTTCATGAATGCGGCGGCTGTTCGTCACAAGCATGCCGGCCTCGCCTGCTGCAAGCGATTTGCCGCTCATGAGTGACGCGGCGCCCACATCGCCGATGCTCCCGACCTTGCGGCCCTTGTACAATCCGCCCTGCGCATGGGAAAAGTCCTCGATGACCTTTATGCCGTGCTTTCCTGCAATGGCTGTGATCGGGTCCATGTCTGCGGGATGGCCCAGATAATGCACGACCATGATGGCCTTTGTGCGGTTCGTTATTCTTCGTTCGAGATCGGCCGGGTCGATGCAAAGGCTTACAGGGTCGATGTCGGCGAAGACCACGGTGCCGCCGAGAGAGAACGCCTGAGCGGCGGAAGCCCAGTAGGTCACGCTCGGGCAGATGATTTCGTCGCCAACGCCGACGCCGCACCCATACATGGCGGCAAGCAGCGAGGATGTGCCGTTGTTGAAGCCAAGAGCATATTCCGTGCCTTGCCATGCCGCAAATTCCCGTTCGAATTTCCTGGTCACATCGGTATCGGACATGGCGCCCCGGCGAAGGACTTCCAGTACTGCGTCTTCGTCTTCACCAGTAATGATCGGCCATTTGAAGATGTCGCCGGAGTCGCTTCTTACTGCTTTTTCACCGCCGAAAAGTGCGAGATTATCACTCATGAATATGCCCTCCTAAATTCTTGAATCCATGGTCCGTCTTGATGATGCGGATGGATTCGCGGCGGACATCAATAACCCTCAATAGCCCTTCAGGAAGACTTCCCGGCCT
>CAZFWQ010000382.1:0-882 GCA_964522755.1 uncultured Oscillospiraceae bacterium
CGTCAACAAGCAGTGAGGCTGGCTGTCGGAAAGCAGTGAACCTGGCCGTCAACAAACAGTGAAGCAGGCTGTCAGAAAGCAGTGAATCTGTCCGTAGTACAGAGAACGATGGAATTTGCAGTGTGAATCACACATATTGCAAGATTGTACACTGTTCTTTTTTCCCGCATGGAATAAAATAAATTCCATCATGATATACGGATGAAGCCATACGCGAGGTGTGAACCATGGAAGACCATACGCCCAAACAGCGCATGCTGAACGCATACAATGGGATTTTCTCCGACCGCAGCCCTGTCGCACCCGAGTTCTGGTATCTGTTCCCGGCCAAAGTGCTGGGCGTCAGCATGGTTGAGTTTGAGAGGGAAGTGCCCTTCTGGCAGGCGCTGCAGACCACCTTCAAAAAGTATGGGACCGAAGGGTGGGGTGCTGCGTTCCCTGAAATCAACAATCCCGATGTCAGGAAACAGGCCAGTTTCCTGAAAACAACCGAAACGCAATACAGGGAAAGCATCCGTCATCAATACAAGGGGAAAGTCTTTGAGACTTCGCAGATATACGATTTGAAGGAACCTTCCTGGGTTGAAAGGCACTTTGTCGATGACCCGGCAGATTTGCCGGTTTGCGTGGACATGCTCCTGAGCAGTGAAAACATAATGGATTTTGGCCCTGCCAACAAGGCGCATGCCTGCGTGGGTGAGGATTACCTGCTCGAAATGTGGATGGGAACTCCTTTCTTCGATTTTTTTGGCGCGATGATGGGCTTTGAGAAGGCCATCATGTATTTCATCACTGAAGAGGAAGAGATACTCGAAGCATACAGGGAGTGATTTATCGCATATCAAAAGCAGTTCATCCGGAAGGTTTGCGAAAACACGCCTT
>CAZFWQ010000382.1:892-3648 GCA_964522755.1 uncultured Oscillospiraceae bacterium
GGGTGTTCCTATTCCTGCAACTCCCTTCTGGGTCCCAATATGTGGCGGCAGTGGGACAAACCGTATATCCGGGCCATGGCCGACGAAATCCACAAACATGGCAAGCTGCTGCACATCCACTTTCATGGAAGGTCGATCGAAACTGTGGCGGATTTTGCCGAAATCGGCATTGACTGCGTCTGTCCCTTTGAACGGGGTCCCGGCGGCGATGTGGATGGCATGGAAGGCTTGAGGGAAGTCCGAAGGCTGCTGGATGACAAGGTGACCATGAATGGCAATGTTCACACCGTTGAAACGCTCATACGCGGCAAACCTGAAGATGTGAGAAGGGAAGTCCGACAAATCAAGGAAGTTTTTTCGGGTTCATCCCGGCTCATCATCGGAACGGGAGACCAGGTGGGCCTGGAAACCCCGGAGGAAAATATCCTGGCGATGATCGACGAAGCGAAGCGATAGTAAAGTGAAATCGCAATGGTGATGTCCTGACCTTGATTGATGAAGCGAAGCGATATGGTTCATGGACCTGCTGAAAACGGAGAGAACAAAGGGGAGAGCATGACTCCAAAACAAAGGCTGATTGCAGCATTCAAACTGGAAATACCCGATAAAGTTCCTACAATGGAGATTGATTTCCAATTGCATCGGGAGCTTCTCGGGAGAAACCTGATTCTGGGAAAGGAACTTGGCTGCCTTCTGGGAAAAGACAAAGAACGCGCACTTCGGCAAAACGCTGAGATTTACGTTGAAACTGCCATCAGGCTGGACTACTCCGCCATAACGGTTCACCCGCCGGCCATAGAGTGCAGCCCGGGATATGTGCCGCCATGGAGTTATCCCGATGTGGAAGATGAATTGCGCATGATCCGCCTGGTCCATGATTTGGCGGGAGACAGGTTTCTGGTTGCAATGGGAATTGACGGAACCTACTCGATACCCGACGGGCAGGAGTATCTGGAATTTGTCTACAACCTTGCGGACAACCCGGAAGAAAAGAAGGCGGAAGCGCGCAAGCGTGTGGACTGGGCCGTCGAAATCATGAAAAGGATGATTGCAGCGGGTGCTTCCGTCATGTACAACTGTTCCGACTATTGCTTCAACAAAGGCCCGTTCCTTTCTCCCTCAATGTTTGAAGAATTTGTTCATCCGTATCTGAAAAGGCAAACCGAAGCGCTGAAGGCAGAAGGTGCGTATGTGATCAAACATACGGATGGAAACATCATGCCCATTCTTGAAATGCTGGTGGATGCCGGTCCTCATGCCATCCAGTCCATTGATCCGATTGCCCGGGTGGATATCAGGGAAGTCAAGGAAAGATATGGAAAACGGATTTGCCTGATGGGAAATGTCAACACCATCAATCTGCAGATGGGTTCGAAGCCGGAAATCGTTCAAAGTGCTGAATATGCACTGCAATCAGGCATGCCCGGGGGAGGATATGTCTTCTCCAGCTGCAATTCCATCTTTGAAGGCGTACCGCTGGACAACTACCTCACCATGCTCGGCGTCAGGGAGCGGATGGGAACTTATTCGGCGGCCGGGTCTGCCATGGAGGGAGGTTTTGACAATGACGCGCTGTGAACGGGTGATGAATGCAATACTGCACAAGGAGGGCGACCGTGTCCCGAAGGGCGAACCCTGGATTGAGGGAAGCCTTGCCAACAGATTGCTCGGGAAAGCCTATCCGCTGGACTATCAGCATTATGAAAGGGACCTGGAAATCAGGAACTTCCTGAACATGGACCTGATCAACCTGGGCGATTGGCCAAGCGAGGAAATCGGCACGGACGACAAAGGGAATCGGAAGTTCCGAAGCCTCTATGGATATGAGTTCATCGACAACGGGAAAAGCAGACATGTCACGAAACCACCGGTCGATGACATCGAAGAGGCTGACAAATACAGGATGCCTGATATCAGGAAGGTTTCCGGAAAAATCGTATCGGACTTCAAAAAGCATACCGATTTGTTTGTCATGGGACAGATCGGCGGCCCGGTCAGCATGCTGGATGAGATGTTCCCCATGGAGGACTACCTTGTGTATTGCCTCACAAACACAAGGGAAATGAAGGCAATCACGGAAAAAGTGATGGAATTTGAATTGCAGAAAGCCAAACTTTTCATCGATTGCGGAGCGGATGCCATTTTTTTTGCGGATGACATCGCATTCAATGCGGGCACGTTTCTACCGCCGCATATCATGAAAGAGATTGTTTATCCTTTCTACAAGCGGACTGTGGCGGAAATCAAGAAATACAGCCCGGTTCCGGTCATATTCCATTCGGACGGCGACCTCAACGAGGTCATGAACTATATCGTGGAAGCCGGTTTTGACGGAATCCAATCACTCCAGCCTTCGGCCGGCATGGACATCGGACGCATCAAGAAAGAATATGGAGACGTGCTCTGCCTGATGGGGAATATCGATCTGGACTACGTGATGACGTTTGGCACGCCAGCAGAAGTGGAAGAAGTTGTGAAAAGAACCATTGCCATTGCCGCGCCGGGTGGGGGATTCATCCTGAGTACCTGCAACAGTTTTGTCGACGCGATTCCGCCAGAAAATGCCTTGGCCATGTATCGGACGGCATTTTTGTGAAAATGTGCCGAGAACCATAGATATTGCAGTCCATACAGTCCGAAAAAAAAAGGTATTTGCATAAAAAAATAGATTGTACACTGTTCTTTATTGCTGAACAGCATACAATCATTGCATTGCCTTGTATTTGAAGGCATCGCAAGGCAAAAAGTGCCCGACG
>CAZFWQ010000383.1:0-3648 GCA_964522755.1 uncultured Oscillospiraceae bacterium
ATGATGGCGAGGCGCTTTGCATGATGGCGAGGCGCTTTGCATGATGGCGAGGCGCTTTGCATGATGGCGAGGCGCCTTTGGCAAGTCGGACTATGACGCGATACCGCTTATCCCATCTTTCCGGTGGCCAAATCCGAAATGGACCGGTAATCGCCTAATTCAGGCAATTCGCCGAGAACGCCTACCACAAGCCAATCCATCGCGACGATCTGGTCATGGGACGCCACTTCCCCATCTTCCACCCGCAGTTTGCCGGATGCGTCATAAACAGGTCCCGTAAAAGGATTGAAGGAATTTGACACAATGGCATTCTTTATGATTTCCAGCAATTTCTGGGTTTCCCTTGGAATGATGTTTCGCGCATAGAAAAAGTCAAGCAGGCCGGAATCCATCCCCCACCAATAGTTGCGGATGGGATTGCCTGCCGCTGCATCCACGCCGATGCGCATCGACCCGGAGATGATGTTCCTCAGCACTTTCTCGTAAAAAATGCCCCAATTCCACACGGGGACTGCCAGATAGCGATCGGGAACTATTTGCCCCGATGCGTCGCGAACGATGGTGAAGACACCGTATTCCGGCGCGAAATTCCGGTTTGCCAGGGTATTGTGGTGCGATATGACATCCACGCCCTGCCCGGCAAGGCGTTCCATCGGTTCCTGGCTTACACCCTTGGCAGTGTCCCACTTCAATGTCCATTCAACACTCACGAGGGCAGACGGCCTGACCATGCGCGCTCCCAGCGCAAAGGCATTGATGCCGCACAGGACGTCCGGCGTGGGGAATGTGGCGACATAACCCAGAAGATTGCCCTGCGACATGATGCCAGCCACAATCCCGCACAAGAAGCGCGGTTCGTGGATCCTGCCGAAATAGGTGTTCACATGCCTGAAGGAGTGCCAGCCCGAACAGTTCATGAACATGACGTCAGGGTGTTCCATTGCCACTTTCAATGTGGCGTTGAGCAGGGCCGGGCTTGTGGTGAAGATGACCCTGCATCCGGCATCGACAAGCTCATTGAGCCTGACCGCTGCTTCCGCGCCCTCCGGCAGGCCATGGATGGTGAATGTCTGAACATGATCAGTAAGTTGGCTCTCCACATGCATGCGGCCAAGTTCATGGGAATATGCCCAGCTTGAGGTCTTGTTGTCATTGGCATATGCGAAGCCGACCTTGATGCGTTCCGTGAGCGGACGCTGCGTAAGCCGCCCGAAAAGGCTGATTTCCTGTTTGGATGCCGGAGTTGTCTGGACAATGGACCCGGGTGACGCATGGGATTCGATTTCCATGATGAAGCGCTTCAACATCGGCCTGAGCGTATCCGCATCGTATGAATCGGGCACGCCATGAATTTTCATGAAATCCAGCATGGCATCGCCGGTCGAAACGGGAAGCCGTTCTCCGCCCAGTTCACGATAGCACCGGCGAAAAGTGCGATAGACGCCTCCGACGAAATACTTGAACCTCGCATTGTAGTCAGACAGGCGGCTTTGCGGATTATAACCGCGTATCAGCTCCCAGAGCTCTCCAAAGCCCTCCTCGCGGGTCATCCATATTTCGTTGATGCCGGTCAGTTTGTAAAAGTCCAGAAATGCGTAATAAAGCCTGATATCCTTATCGTTCTCATCGTACTTCGGAATGAGGCGGCTGACCTGTGCATGATAATATTCCACACCGAAGTAACGAAGCACCGAAACGCGCTTGTTGCCTTCGACAACGTAAAACCAGTTGAGGTATTCGTATACCTTGATCGGGTCCCGCAGGCCCTCATCCCTTTGAATGTCGTGCACATGCTGCCATTTTGATGCGAATTCCGTATTTTCACCCATCAGGGGTGCAAAATTGCATGCGAAGCAGATGCTCCGCAGATACGTATAGGTCCCCATTATTTTTTCAATGGGTATTTCAACCACGCCCAGGCTGACTTCCGACACGATATCGATGTTCTTCAGGACACCGTCGAGGAACGGCAGGTATCCGTTCTTCCCCTGCGAGATGCACGATGCATATTCCTTTTGCCCCAACCGTTTGGCGGCTGAGTATTCCGGCATGTCATTCGCCATGTCAGCTTTCCGCCTTTCGCATTGTCTTTTCCACCTTTTCCATCGTTATTCCGTTGTCTCTTCCACTGTCTTTTTCGTCGACTTTTCCCTTGTCTCTTCCACTGTCTTTTTCGTCGACTTTTCCCTTGTCTTTTCCATCCACTCAGCCGCCAGGGCCGGCTGCACGCCGGAACGGATGTCCGACAGCAGGCGATGGAGGATGCGAAGCGCCAGAATGGCCTGCTGTTCCGAAATAAGCTTCCGTTCAAGCGCATCGGCCAACTCATCGAGGTCGGCGACCTCGATCTGTCCATCCGGCAGAATTCTTACATCCGCCAGGAGATGATGCAGACGATACGTATCGCTGTCCGAATCATGGCTGATTTCCACCAGGTCGACATACCAGTAAAGCATTCCACCGGCGGAATCCATGAACCGGCTTACCTTGATGCCCTCATCGAGAAATACGCAGGACATGCCGTGATCAAAATCAGCACGGGGCCGGATGGGCTGCCACGCCGTCACAAGATGGGCTGCGTCGCGGTAGATCAATTGGTCTCCGGATAAATCCACCGTTTCGGACGGGATGTACCGGATTCGGAAAACTTTCAGCATATTCGCCTCTTTTCAGAAGGTTTCCTCTATTATACCCAATGAAGCATGGCTTCACAATGAAAAGAACCGCCTTCTGCGCGGAAGGCGGTTCCCTTGCTGGTAATCCATAGGACGGATTTACGGCCGAAGCATTAATTGTCAGGATATTCCGATTCGTCGATGATGAAGGGCTGGGCTGGTATGATGGGTGCATATTGCTTGCCGCCCTCGATGTCCAGCTCGATGTCGCGGTACTTGGGCATGCCGGTTCCTGCGGGAATCAGCTTGCCGATGATGATGTTTTCCTTGAGGCCGAGAAGCGGGTCTATCTTTCCCTTGATGGCGGCCTCGGTAAGCACGCGCGTGGTTTCCTGGAAGGAAGCTGCCGACAGGAACGATTCCGTGGCAAGTGATGCTTTCGTGATGCCAAGCAGCGAGCGCTTGCCAGTTGCTGGCCGAAGTCCCTGCCGTTCCACTGCGAGGTTCTTCCGTTCAAACTCGAACATGTCCACCAGTGCGCCCGGCAGCATGTCCGTGTCCATGGCCTCGTCAATCTTCACCTTGCGGAGCATCTGCCTGACAATGACTTCGATGTGCTTGTCGCTGATATCAACGCCCTGCAGCCTGTATACCTTCTGGACTTCCTGGAGCAGATAGTTCTGTACGGCGAGGATTCCCTTGATCTTGAGGATGTCGTGCGGATTGATGGAACCTTCCGTCAACTCGTCGCCGGCTTCGACGGCGTCGCCGTCTGAAACCTTGATGGACGAGCCGTAGGGAATGAGGTAAGTGCGCGCATCGCCGTTGATATTGTCGGTCACGACGATTTCACGTTTTTTCTTCGTTTCCTTGACTTGAATTGTTCCCACGATTTCAGAGATGATGGCCAGTCCTTTCGGCTTGCGTGCCCCGAAAAGTTCCTCTACGCGGGGAAGACCCTGCGTAATGTCTTCACCTGCGACGCCGCCGGTGTGGAAGGTGCGCATGGTGAGCTGGGTTCCCGGTTCGCCGA
>CAZFWQ010000384.1:0-3626 GCA_964522755.1 uncultured Oscillospiraceae bacterium
AGGCAAGAAAAGGCGTCTCGCCGGGGAAATACGTCTCCACGATTTCGCCAACCCTCTTATGACCCGATTGACCTGCCTGCTTGTTTCGGTCCCATCGCTGCGAGAGCTTGTTATTATACCTGCTTATTTCGATCCCATCGCTGCGAGAGCTTGTTATTATACTGCTTATTTCGGACCCATCGGTGCGAGGGCCAGTTTTCCCCAGTCCAGGACAAGCCGCCGTGTCACGCGTTCATCTGAAGAACCAGGCCCCGCCGAACTGTACGGCATCACATCCACAACCAGCATCCCATCACGGACATATAGCCTGTAATCCTCTTTCATGCGGTTGGAAAGCCTGTACAGATTCCCGTTGGAAGGATTGAATCCGATGACTTCCATGTTCACGACACCCGAACCGAACATGGCATTCCCATAGAATTCGTACAATCCGTCCGCATCAAGGTCGGCCAGCCATGAGAATTCAAGGGGCATTCCGGAAAGAACGGACAATACCTTGCCATTTTGAAAGATCACGACCCCGCTGTCCCATCCGAACCCGGAAACAGCGAACATTTGAAGCTTTTCATTGTTCCAGCCTTCTTCCCTCGTGCAATCGGAAATCTGAAGGCTGTCTTCCATTAATTCCCCATAGCCGTGCTGCTGCAGCCAGGAAAGGCAGAGCGACTTCGCCTGCGCTTCCGTGACGCCTTCCGCCGGCTGGAATGGCGGACGGTAATACGATGAAAGGGCATTCTGCACTTCGACAACCGGCAGGCTGCCTGAGACAGGATGAAATGGCATCACAGGATTCGACAGAAGCGACACCCCTAGAATAACAAAGAAAAGAGCAAACAGCAGGATGATTGGCAAGGGATGCCTCATGCCGTCCATTACAGCTGTTATCCGGCGTTTCAACTTCAGCCCGGCAGGGCCGGTTTCCCCTGGCAGCGGCACAAGCCGTTTCACCAGCCGGCCGCCCGCTGACAGCAGGCTGATCCTGCTCGAGAAGGCAAATGGCAGCAGCAGCCGGATTCCGACAAAAGACCAGGAAAGGTGGACCAGGAAACGCGGACCCTGCCGAATCCTGCGCAGCACGCAGCTTGGCAGCCCAATCAGCGCCGCGGCCATGTTCATGTTCAAAACATAATAGAAAAGAGCATCCATGGTTTCCCTTCCGTTTGACAGCCCTGCCGGCTGCATGATCGGTGAGATCATGCAGGCCCGGGTGTTTCATCGATGGACACTTGTTTTCCGTCGCGCTCAATCATGTCGCGCAGCATCTCCACTTCCCCGTCCGTCATTTTCCCATCCTGCAGGAAGGCGGACAGGAATGCTTTGCGGGATCCTTGAAACAGCTTCCGGACCAGCGTATCCGTCTCTGCCTGCTGCACCTGCGGCCGCGATACGGCCGGTGTGCAGAGAAAACCGGGTTCTTCCCGCATCACGGCCTTTTTCGCCACAAGTTTTTTCAGGATCGTATAGGTCGTGTTCTTGTTCCATCCGATTTTCTCCCGCGCCAAGCCGGAAAGTTGTTTCGCATGAACGGGCGCGTTAGCCCAGATCAGTTCCATCAGGCGTATTTCGCTGTCAAACAGCTTCAGCGGATTGTCAATGAACGCCTCTGCTGGGTCGGCACCCTCGAGGGACATCAGGCTCGTGGACGCACCGGGATTATCCGGTTCGGATAAGTTTTCCTCCCTGTTCAATGGCTCCATATCTCCTCCATCATCACGTTCCAGACTATGACAATAGTCCCATTTTCAGATTATAACAATAGTTTGTTTTACAAAATAAAAGAATAGCTTATTATTCCAGACTATAACAATAGTCTACAATGCCAGACTATCGCAATCGTCCTTCAATGTCAATCATTTATATTGCCAAGGCCTCGGGACCCAGCATGAAATCGCCTGCGGGATCCTTTTTCCAGCAAACTGCTTTCGCATGCTCCCTTGTTGCATACGGGACGCCATTGCGATATGATTTTCAAATTGGCAGGCTCATGGAAGGGAATCACGCAGTCAGAACGGATTCCCGTGAAAGACCGACGGAGGAAATCATGGGGAAACGCATTCCGGAATATTCCCCCATCGTGGCAGCCCGCACACGGCACCGGCTTCGCCCATCCAGCCCGTCAGCCCCGACCCTTTTCTTTCTTCGCCTGCTTGCCCCTTCCTACATGCGCTTTGTCTTGAAATTCAGCTCGATTTCCATTCATGGAGTGGAAGAGATTCTTGCCGCCTGGAGAGATTTTCAAGAAAAGCGTACGCGTCTGGTCCTTGCGTTCCGCCACCCCTACGGAGAAGAACCACAGCTGTTTTCCCATGTCTTTGATGTCCTTCTCGGGCGCATGGCGCGCCGCAGCGGGCATCCGCTTCCTGAAAGGCCTCACGCCCGGTTCGTACACGGATACGAGGTCGCCCTCTGGGGCGATGCGCTCATCCGCTGGATTCTTCCCCGCATCGGGGCGGTACCCGTATATCACGTCAAGTTCGACGCAGCCAGCATGAAGGCCATACGAACCATCCTCCGCGACGATGCCTGCCCTCTCGCGCTGGCACCGGAAGGCCAGGTCTCCTATCGGAGCGAAACGCTTCCCCGACTGGAGCAGGGGTCGGTGAGGATGGGGTTCTGGTGCGCCCAGGATATTGAAAAAGCCGGCAGGTCCGAGCGTGTAGTCATTCTGCCTCTTTCCGTCCACTACCGGTTCGACCGGAGGGACACGAAAAAGCTCATGGCCATGATTGAACGCGACGAGGCTGCCTGCGGCATGAAGCCTGAACCTCTGGGATCCACACCTCTTGCGTTTCGGGATCGGCTTGTCCGGCTGGAAGAAAACATTCTCAATCTTGCCGAAACGCATTACGCCGAAACCTACGGTTACAAACCTCCGTCATTTCAGGTCCACGATCCGGCGACAAGCGATGCGAAAAAACGCCAAACACGCTGGGACGGCCTCATGGATGCCGCCTTGGCCGCCGCCGGGCATGAGCTGGGCCTTTCCGGGGGGTCTCGGGGTCCGCGCGCCAGGGCAGGCAATGAATACGGGCATGAAGACAGGATAAGCCGCGTTTACAGAATCCGGCAGCACGGATGGGACCGGATCTACCCCCAGGCGCCAGCTGACGATGGCTGCGCCCTGAAAACGGGACTCGCAAACCGCAGGGCGGGCGAAGCATGGTATGCCATGCGCCACATGGAATTCGTGGACCTGATGTATTACCTTGACGCGGCCTATCTCGAAGGCCGCGAAGGCAAAGGCCCGTCCTTTGACAGGCTCGTTGAAACCGCATACAACCTTGATGACCTGATTTCCCGCCTGTGCGGCGGCAACTTTTCCAACAGATCCAATGTCATGCGGAAGAAGGCTGTCATCATTCCCGGTCCCGCACTTGACATCAGCGCACGTCTGAAAGACTATCACGCGAACTGGAAGGAAACCGTGAAGACAGCCACTGCCGACCTGGCCCAATCCTATCTTCAATGCGCAAAGGAGTATCTCGATGGGAAAAACGACTGAAGCCAAGACACCTGGCAAGAAGGACCCGGCAGGCGCCCTGACCGGCATGGCCGTTCCAGAATCCGCAGCGGCGAGTTCAACGGATTCCGATGCTTCCGCCCAAAACCCGTCCGGCGGAAAGCCA
>CAZFWQ010000385.1:0-1140 GCA_964522755.1 uncultured Oscillospiraceae bacterium
TTTGATGAAATCCGCATAATGGCCGTTTCCAACAAAACAGATATCCTGGCTGTCAGGCTTGTCTGATACGGAAAACCCAAGTTCCCTCGCCAGTTTCCGCACATCCGGCTTTTCCATGCCGCCCAAAGGGAACAGGGTTGCCGCCAACTGTTCCTGAGAGAGGTTATACAGGACGTAACTCTGGTCTTTTCCGGCATCCGCAGCTTTCATAAGCAAATGGCGGCCTGTGTCGGGATCCTTTTGAAGACGAGCGTAGTGACCTGTGGCAATATAATCCATTCCAAGGGCTTTCGCCTTCAGAAGCATCCCGGAAAATTTGATTGAATCGTTGCACGCAAGACAAGGATTCGGCGTCTCTCCCACCATATATGAACTGACAAACGGATCTACTACCGTTTCCCTGAACAACTCCTTGAAATTCAGCACGTAAAAAGGGATATCAAGCCGCTGGGCGACACTGCGCGCATCTTCAGTATCCGCCAGGGAGCAGCAGCCGCCTTCCGCATCGCCATCCCATAGTTTCAATGTGACGCCTGTCACATCGAATCCGCCGCGTATCAGCAAGGCGGCTGCCACTGCGCTGTCCACGCCGCCGCTCATGCCAACCAGGACTTTCTTTTTCATCTTGAATCCTTCCATTCCCATAAAATGCCCTGATGTCCGGGCGGCTGGGTCAATCGTCGTTCCTTGATGTCAGTTCGCTTCATGAGGCATGAAGTCCAAGGAAGCGACGATTCAGATGAAAAATGTCAGGTTGTCTTCTCCAAGGCGTTTGCGGTAGTCTTCGACCAGGTCTTCCAGCGTCAAGCCGTCAACTACCTTCAATACGGCATCATTCACACGATCCCAAACGGCTGCCTGCAGGCAGGCCTGAATGCTGGCAGCTTCCGGTGCAGTATCCGCACCGTCGAGGTCCGTGATCAGAAGATCCCCCTCAAGTACCCTCAGAACTGTTCCGACACAGATGAGATCCGGCTTCCGCGCCAGCACATAACCGCCCTGCGAACCTTTCACACTCTTGACCAGGCCGGCTTTCCGCAAGGTGGAAAAAACCTGTTCCAGGTAATTCTCGGATACCCCCTGTCGTTCGGCTACCTGGTAAAGAGCCAGATGGTCGCCTTTGCCGTGCCATGCCAGGTC
>CAZFWQ010000385.1:1150-3619 GCA_964522755.1 uncultured Oscillospiraceae bacterium
AACCAACGCCCTCAACCCGTATCGCCCTTTGGTTGACAGTTTCATGATATCCTCCCGATAAGAATCTGACTAAAACAATGTGAATAATATAGATGATACGGATTCAATGCCATTTTGTCAAGGTTCAAAGTCCGATCCTTGTGGTTCAAAGTCCGATCCTTGTGATTCAAAATCCAATCCATGTGGTTCAAAGTCCGATCCTTGTGGTTCAAAATCCGATCCTTGTGGTTCAAAGTCCGATCCTGTTTCCGGTTCACTCAAGCCCATGAGGGCCAGATAAGCATCCTTGGTCAGGGCAGGCTTGAATTTCTCTCGCAGGCTCCTTGCTTCCGCAGCTCCGTTTTTCAGCAGGTGATAGGTGGTAAGGGCCATCAGCTTGGCCGGCATGATAATGGCCGTTTCATCGTCGAAAATCCTGAAATCCGCTCCATGGAGGCTTCCTACGTATCCACCGGATGTGACGTGTAGAACGGGCAGGAGATGGGTCAGGTCGCCGACATCCGTGGAGAGCGGGTTGTGCAGGCCCGGGTCGACGGCGCTGATTGTTATCGGATGCGGGATGGCTGGCTTCGCGTGAATCTGGCCAAGAGGGTCTTCGATGGTTGATTCGCCGGGTTGCGAAATCAACGAATGCCCTGAAGCCGGAACGTTAATACCAGATTCATATGCCTCGCTCAATGCAGCCGCTGCCAGCCATTGAACCTTTTCGGGCGGACTTGCGATGACAGGCAGGTAACCCGGCAGATTGGCAATTTCAGCCTGTGCGCCAAGAGCCATGGCAGCGGCCTTGAACGACCGATCCGTTTTCATCCCGGCATCGCTGATGGCTGCCAGGTTCTTCCCGCGGACCATCACTTCGATTGTCACCTCGTCAGGAACGACATTCACGGCACCCCCGCCTTTCGTGATGACGCCATGGATTCGAACGGCATCTTCATCCCGAAATGTCTCGCGGTGGTAAGCGAGTGCGGTGAGGCCCAGGGAAGCGGCGTTCAGGGCGTTTATGCCTTCGTGGGGCTTGGATCCGGCATGGGCGGCTTTTCCCCTGACGGTGATGGTTTTAGCCGTATAACCATTGGTGGAACCGTTTCCAATGAGAAGATCCGCGCCTGTTTCGGAGAAATGGGCATGGGAAGCGAGAACCGCATCCATGCCGTCAAATACGCCGAGGTGGATCAACTCGGCCTTACCCCCGCTCATCATTCGAATTTTTCCATCCTTTTGAAGTTGACGTTTCAAATCGCCTTCCATCCCCTCTTCAGCGGGAACACCCAGAAATGTGACAATGCCATCAAGAACGGCGGCCACTTCAGGGTTGGACAAGGCGAAAGCGGCACCTGCCATTGCGCCCAGCTGCGCATGATGGCCGCAGGCATGGGCGATGCCCGTAACCGGATCCGCTTCCGGATGACGGTCGCAGCGGACGCCGTCGAGTTCGCCGCAAATGACGACAGAAGCGCCGATCTTTGTGTCCAGAACTCCGAGGACAGCCCTAACACCCGTGATCGCAAGACCTTCCTCCGTTGGCAAATCCATGCCGCGGAATAGATCCGCCAACTTGGACGCTGTCCGGCACTCCTTGAATCCGGATTCCGGATGCAGCCGTACGTCTTCCGCGAATGAGACGATCCTGTTTCTGTTTTCATCAATCAGGGAAAGAATCAGCTTCTCAATCCTGTCCATGCTTCACCTCTCCTAATGCACGCTGAAACTGGTATTACAAAGACAACACGGAACTGACCTTGAAGACAACACGGAAAGAACCATGAAGACAACACGGAACGAACCATGAAGACCATAAGGAACTAGTCATGTTCATTTTAGCATATATTCAGTATTTCTATTGACTCATATACCCCCCATGGGTATATAATGAATGCAGATACCCAGGCAGGGTATCTGATGAATACAGGTGCGCGGCAGGGCATATAGCGATGATATCCTACCTGTCGCATCACATCACGAGGTGAATGCATGAAAACCGAAACATACGCCATCACAGGCATGACTTGCGCCTCCTGCTCCAGGGCTGTGGAACGGGTCACCGGCAAATTGCCCGGGGTCGGTGAAGCGGTTGTAAATCTGGCGACGGAAAAACTCTCGATCTCCTACGATGAAGCAGCGCTGAATCCGGCTGCGATTATCGCGGCCGTAGACAAGGCGGGTTATGGCGCAAAAGTCCTTGTGGAATCCAAAACCGTCATCATCCCCGTTTCGGGCATGACATGCGCCTCCTGCGTCCGGGCCATAGAAAAAGGAACGGCGAAGCTTGAGGGCGTTTTGGAAGCATCTGTAAATCTCGCAACAGAAAAGGTGCAGATTACTTACAATCCCGAGCTGATAAGGCTTTCCCAGATCAAGCAGAAAATACGAGACCTCGGGTACGATCCGCATGAAATCGAAATCAATCAGAAACCTGATGCGGATACTGATCGCAAGGCGCTGGAAATAAAGGGCATGTGGCGGCAT
>CAZFWQ010000386.1:0-3586 GCA_964522755.1 uncultured Oscillospiraceae bacterium
GAATGTTGTCCATTCTTTACCTTCATTGGCCAGACAACAGCTGAAACCCTTTCCCCGCAATGATTATATTTAAAAACCGGTTTGTTTGACAGGCACAGGGTCCTGTGCTACACTGCGATTGAACTGAATATGAAATTGTTGGTGCGCCCTCCTTGCAAGAGGTGGGTGAGAATAGGGAATTGGGTTTGAATCCCAAGCGGTCCTGCCGCCGTAATGACGGAGCGGTTTTCCCGAAAGGTGGTCATCACCTTTCAGCCACTGGGCACATGCCCGGGAAGGCGGAAAAACGCGTCGATGTCTAAGCCGGAAGACCTGCCAGCATGGTGCCTGCCCTTTGCAGGCGGACTATGTCTTCACAGTGAATGAAGGTATGGTTGTTATGGAGCTGGAATCCAGGAACTATACGGATTTCCGTCCAGGCAATACGTGCGCTTCGATCGTGGGGATCGAGGCGTTTTTTGTGCGTTCGGCCGGATGCGCGGAAAGCGGCGATTCCGGAGGTCGAAGTGCGGGATGCGGTACAATCGGACAATCGGCGTGATGAGGGAGAATAAATATGATGCAAGCGAAGCACGACCCTGGACCATCAAACAACGATTCTGGATTATCAATTAAGGACCTGATGCATTCGGGACACATCCGGAACCAGTTTGAATGCAATGTGAAACAATCCGGACAAACCCTTTTTGGAATCCCCACTTTAGCCCGCCTGACCGCAATCATGCTCATCCTTGTCCTGACACTGTCCCTTGGAGCATGCGGAAGCGGTACGCAGGAAACTGTCTCTTCTTCCGCTCCGGCCGCGGCTGAAACTGCCGCTGCACCTGTCGCGGAAACCGCCAAGGCAGCGGAACCAGAAACCACGGCTGTCCTTGAAACCACGGCCGCACCTGAAACCACGACTGCCCCGGAAGCCTCTCCCGTTGCGGCTTCGGAAGCATCGTCCGCCCATGCAGCCATTCCCACCGAAGACAGGGCAGGAAATCCCATCAAGGTCCCCGCTGAAGTGAAAACCATCATTTCGCTCGCGCCTTCCTTCACCGAATCCCTCATCGCCATGGGCCTGGCCGACAGAATCATTGCGATAGACCAGAACGCAGCAGGTCTTGCGGGAGTGAAAAAGGAATGGCCCGTGTTCGACCTGATGGCGCCGGATGCGGAAAAACTTCTGAGCCTGGACCCGGATGTCATCATCGCCACCCCCATGAGCACCGGTGGGGGAGAGGATCCGTTCAAACTCTTGAAAGACGCGGGAATCTGCGTGGTCTACATTCCTTCGAGCGACAGCATCCAGGGAATAAAGGACGACCTGCTGTTTCTGGGCGCACTCACGGGCGTCCGGGACAAAGCCGTGCTGCTTGTTGACAAAATGCAGGAAGATATTGACGAAGTGGCTGCAATCGGAAAAACCATCACGGACAAGAAGAGGGTCTACTTTGAAATAGGCGCTGCACCATCCATGTACAGTTTCGGTTCCGGTGTATTTCTGAATGAGATGCTGGAATTGATAGGCGCAGTCAATGTCTTCGCCGATCAGAAAAGCTGGGTTGCCGTTTCGCAGGAGGCGGCCCTCGCAGCCAATCCCGACGTCATCCTGACCAATGTGAACTATATACCGGATGCCATCGGCGAAATCAAGGCGCGTGACGGGTGGTCCGCCGTGAAGGCTGTCAAGGACGGCAATGTCTACTACATTGACAACATGTCAAGTTCGCTGCCCAACCAGGGCATAGTAAAGGCGCTGCATGAAATGGCCAAAGCGGTATATCCGGGAAAGTACTGAGGCAGGAATCCCGGGACTGAATGCATCCGAGAGCGGCATGGCCGGGTCCGGCAAGGGGCCGGCCATCCTGCTGTCGTTGCTGTGCGCCTTTTTCGTCCTCATCATCGGCGTCGGTATCGGGAGCGTTTTCGTATCCCCGCGTGAAATCCTCCATATCCTGGCGAATCGACTGTTTGGCTTCCGCCTGCCCGCGGGCGTTGATGAGATTACCGTGTCACTGGTCTGGAGCCTCAGGTTTCCACGCGTCATGATGGCTTTCATCGTCGGAGCCGGTCTCGGGGCAAGCGGCACCGTCATGCAGTCCGTCCTGAGAAATCCGCTCGCATCCTCCTATACGCTGGGCGTCTCCTCGGGAGCCGCACTCGGCGCCGGCATCGTGATGGTGACCGGGTTTACGGTTCCCTTTCTTGGACGACTCACACTCCCGGCCGTCGGTCTTGTCTCAGGCATCCTGACCGTGTTCATCGCGGTCAGTTTCGCTTCCCGCATGGATCGCGCCATGTCCAGCAACACCATCATCCTTGCGGGCATGGTGTTCTCCCTGTTCATCAACGCCATCCTGACCCTGGTGGCGGCCATGTCGCGGGATCAGATGCAGCGCATCATTTTCTGGCAGATGGGCAGTTTTTCCCTGAAGGACTGGAAACAGGTCGCGACGCTTGCCCCGATAACGGTCATGGGCATACTCTGGCTTATCCGCTATGTGCGGGAACTGGACATGATTGTTTTTGGCGAAGAGCAGGCACAGTCGATGGGCGTGGATTTGAAACGGGTGAAATGGATGCTGCTGGGACTGTCAGCCGCGCTGACCGGAAGTGCCGTCGCATTTTCAGGGGTCATCGGCTTCATCGAGCTGGTTGCCCCCCATGTCACGCGAAAGGTTTTCGGCGCATCCCACCGGTACGTGGTTCCCCTTTCCGCGCTTTTCGGAGGTGCCTTCATGGTGCTGGCCGACCTGGTTTCCCGCACCATCATCGCGCCCATTGAATTGCCCGTTGG
Source organism: uncultured Oscillospiraceae bacterium (assembly GCA_964522755.1). GTDB lineage: Bacteria > Bacillota > Clostridia > DSM-8532 > DSM-8532 > JAEWSN01. Next base: position 2,783 of record CAZFWQ010000386.1, read on the forward strand.
CGCCGTGACTGCTCTCATAGGCGCTCCGTTCTTCGCATGGGTGTATTTCGGCCGGAGCCGGAAGGGGAGGGTATGATGGCGTCTTCTCCCGAGACTGCCCGCCGCGCAGGCACGGCGACAAAGAATGGACAGGCGGCACAGTATCAACCGGCGTCATATGGTGTAGCGAAAGTTCATGCCAAAACGGCGGTACATGCTGAAACAGCGGTGCGAACTGAAGCAAATGCCCTTCTGGAACTTGAAGAGGCAAGCTGCGGGTATGGCGGTGAGGATGTCGTGCGAAAAGTCTCATTTCGAACGCACGGACACGAAAACCTTTGCCTGCTCGGACCAAACGGATGCGGGAAAACAACGCTCCTGCGTGCCGTGTCCGGGCTGCTGCCGCTGACCGGCGGTCGTGTGCTCATAGATGGCACGGACATCAGGCGCATGAAGCAGAAGGACATATCCCGCACCATCGCCATGATGAGCCAGCTGGCCACCGTCCATTTTTCCTATACCGTGGAGGAAACGGTGATGCTGGGGCGGTATGTCCGCATGAAGGCCGGCTTGTTCGAGTCGCCGGGCAAAGCGGATCGCAAAATGGTGATGGAATGCCTTGAAGCAGTAGAAATGGCGGATTTGGCCGACCGCCCCATAGACAGCCTGTCCGGCGGACAGCTGCAGAGGGTGTTCCTGGCGCGCACGCTGGCACAGGAGCCCAGGCTCATCCTGCTTGACGAACCGACGAACCACCTTGATCTGCGGCATCAGATAGAACTGGTGGACCATCTCATCCGCTGGTCCGAAACGGAAGGACGCTGC
>CAZFWQ010000387.1:0-3577 GCA_964522755.1 uncultured Oscillospiraceae bacterium
CAGGGATGATGCGGCAGGGGAGGCTTTTGACAAGGTGGCCCGCGTGCTGGGATTGGGTTATCCCGGAGGGCCTGCGGTAGATCGGATGGCCGTTTCCGGAAATGCTTCGGCCTTTCGTTTCCCCCGTGTCCAGTTTGCCGATTCACCCTACGATTTCAGCTTCAGCGGATTGAAAACCTCCGTCATCAATGTGGTGAACCAGCTTCGTCAAAAAGGGGGGGAGCTGCCTGTGGAAGACCTGTGCGCTTCATTCCAGCAGGCGGTCGTGGACGTGCTTGTCGCCAAGGCCGTGCGCGCCGCATGCGAATGCGGGTTCCATACCCTGTGCCTTGCAGGGGGAGTTGCGTCAAATGGGGCGCTCAGGCGCAGTATGGAAAAAGAAGCGCAAAAAAGAGGCATTCGATTTTTCATGCCTCCACCGATATTGTGCACGGATAATGCAGCCATGATTGCCGCCATGGGGACGATTCGCGCTAAAGCCGGTTACAGTGCGGGTTTGGAGATGAATGCGGAACCTGCCCTTTCCATGAACTTCCAATGACATTTCTGCACATTGTTTTTCCGAACATTTGCCGTTTCTGTGGAAAGATGTCGGAAACCCTTTTATTATCAGCATTTCGCTTGTGCATAACCCTGTGGATACTGTGGATGAATTCTTTCCTTCATTCTTCTTCATGGGGTTGTAAGGACATCTTGCCGGGTGTACAGGATATGGGAAGAAAATCTTAAAACCTTTTCAGGGAAAGGCTCTTCGTTGTTGACAAGCGTCTTTTCTTATGGATTTGATCATCCTCATGGCTGTGGATAACCGCCGCGTCAGGCCAGTTGTACTGCAAGAGCAAGTGGATTGGCAGGATCAAGCTTGCATAGGGCAACGGAAGGAATGGTCGGGAGAAGGAGGCACAAATCATCCACGATGGCCTGTTTCCGTTCCAACACCGCCATCCGGTCGCCATGGCCGCTGGTGCCCTTGAGCAGTGACAGCGCATCCCGCTGGGCCGTGTCGCCAAATCGGCGGATTTCCTCTTCGAGCAGTCTGTTTTGAAGGATGAGAGATGAGATGCGGTCCTGTTCTTTTTTTAATCTGATATTGGTTTCACGGCCAAGCCGGTATAACCTGGCCGGGTAGGACCACTGACGCTGCATATCCGGATTGTGAGTGAATTCATGCCATTCGTTGGTAATGCGGGTGATGTCGGCCAGACAGGTTTTCAGTTCTCCAATCCGCTGATGAAGCAGTTCGCGCTTGACACGGATTCTGTCGTCTGATTCGCGCTTTGAATCGGAGAGAGCTGTTTCACCGACGGCGTCGGTTCCGCCCGAAAGCCCTTCCATGTCCCGGTTCGCTTCTTCCAGCGCGTGGAGCAGCCTGATGGCCAGTTCCACACGCTGGCCGATCTCACGGTTTTCCATCGGAACCTCCGTCTTGCGGAGCAGAATCGGCGGGGTTCAGCCATTTTGCCATTGCCCAGCCGGTTTGGCCTTCGTATGTGACCTGCATCCATTCATTGCCCGCCTCATCCGTTTCCCTGCCGCCCTTGAACGCAACCTTCGCATCCAATGGCATCCAGACTTTGCGGGTACTTGTCTGCAGCGGTTCCGAGCGCAGGTTCAGGCCTTTTGACGCGGTGACGCGATAGGGGGCGTTCACCGCGGTCACATCGGCCTGCTTCGTGATAGCCGGATCTCCGGCCGTGCCTGCCGTGTTTCCATCGATGGCCTGGGTTGCGGGATTCAATCCGGAGTCTTTTTCAGCATCATGCTTCAGTCCGAAAAACTCGATGAATGCAGCCTGTGTTACGGCCACCAGCCTGTCGTTTGTAAACAGGGCGCGCGGATTGAGGTTGTGGACCAGGCTGCGGCCGGCAAAACTGAAGCCGAGCACAATGTAAAAGGAGACAACTACGGCGATTGTGAACAACCAATGCTGCTTGACAAGTCGAACCGGGTAGAATAACAGCCTGAACATGGAAACCCCTCCCTTTCGGCGCCTTCGAGGCGTATGAATGGTATGTCTTCCGGCAGATAATCCGGGAAACTGGCTGGAGTGAATGGCAGAAGGCCCGATGGACAACGCGGGAGAGCCGGAGCCGGCGAAAGTCCCGATGGACGCGGCGTAAGAGCGTGAACCTCCGGATGGACCGACAGTCATGGCGGATGCGAGGGTTCCGGAGGGCATTGCCAATCCCGCCTCGGCAAGGCCGATGAGGAATACGGGTTTTTCACCGTTTGATGAGGCAAGGCTGAAAACAGGGGCGGTTTCCATGAATCGGCCCTTGTCAGGGCCAGTTCCCGCGGACATGGATTTTGCCGTGGCGATTCCGGCAGAATCGGCTTTTCCTGTGGCTTGTGCGGCGGGAACCACCGCTGTGCCCGCCGGAACGGGTTTCCTGCCTGATGGAATATCTGCGGGACAGGCCGCAGGCACAGACCCGGACAATGTCATGGCGGCAGCAGCAGTGGTGGCGGAAGCAGTGGCAGCGGCAGCAGCAGTGGCAGCAGCAGTGGCAGCGGCAGCAGCAGTGGCTTTGGCGGCAGCGGCGGCGGTTTGTCGTGCGGCAAGGGATTCCTGATGCCTTCGGTGCAGAAACCGGGCAAATCGGATGCTTTCCCGGTGAATTCTTCTGACCAGGGCCGACATGACATGAACCGTCGCAAGGAACAAGAACTTCAGAAGGTTGATTATTCCGCAGGCGAGGCTGCGCGTCAGATGGCGGAAATTGGATGAAAGCCAGGACACGGGAGAAAAATCGACCGAGACCTTTTTTTCTTCCATCTGTATCCGCAACAGCACTTCATCTTCCATCCGGGCATCGTCGGGAATGGCACGCGATACGGCGGATGCCCGTTCCTCGCCGCCGTCGGCGATTGTGACGCCATACCGGTCTGCCGGCAGTTCCGTGCCTTCATACCGGTTGGTGTATTCGCTGTGTGCAAACCAGGGCAGGCCGCGGGCCAGCGAAATCCGCCTGATGGCCCATCCCGCCTCATCACGGTTCTGTTCGTTTTCGAGCGGGTCGTCCAGCATCCGCGAAAGGTTGGGGATTGCTTCGGGCAGCATCAGGACAGCAATCCTGCGGATGGCGTGAAGTCGGATGAAGGGTTCGGGATGCCGCAGGTAAAAATCAAGTTCCTTCATCCCCGTCAGCTGCGACATGACGCGTACCGCATCGCGGCCGAGGCGGAACCAGTCCGGTTCATTGCTTCTTAAGGCGGCAGATGTTGAATGATACATGGACACCCCTCCTTTCTGATTGTATTCTAGCAGGCCGCCTCCAGATGTTCATGAGCCTGAAGACCCATCCTGTAGGGACTTTCAGGCGAAAAGGAGTCTGTCGGCGGAAGCGGGGATATGCGTGGGACTGATTCGACTCGGATTCGGATGCATGCAGGAAACAGCAATGAAAGTGACGGGTGAGGTGTTTGCCATCCATTGACCAATAGGCTATGATGTTGGGAAACATTATATGTGTCTGGAGTCTGATTGGCATGCGTGAACAAAAATTCTGAATCACCATGCGTGAGGGCAAATTCTGAATCATCATGCGTGAACAAAAATTCTGAATCACCATGCGTG
>CAZFWQ010000388.1:0-3563 GCA_964522755.1 uncultured Oscillospiraceae bacterium
TAATGGTTCATTCATAATGGTTCATTCGTAAATGGAATATTTCTTTTCCAGTTTTTCAAAGACAAATGTGAATATGGTAGTCAGCATCAGGTAAATGACCGCAATCGGCAGATAATAGATGGCATCCCCGGTTGAACTCGTCATCTGCTTGGCGATTTTCAGCAGCTCTGTAAGCCCGATTGCGGAGACCAGCGATGTGTCCTTCAGCAGCATGATGAATTCATTTCCGACCGGGGGCAGCATCCGCCTGATGGACTGGGGGATGATGATGCGCCTCATGGCAAGCCCCGTGTTCATTCCGAGTGCCTTGGCCGCCTCCATCTGCCCCTTGTCGATGGACTGGATGGCCGCGCGGATGATTTCGGCGAGGTATGCGGCCGAATTCAGGCCCAAGGCGATGACCGCCGTGTTGAAGGCGCTGGTCGTGAGCATCGGGAGCAGCTTCGGCAGGACAAAGAACAAAAAGAAGATCTGCATCAGCATGGGTGTTCCGCGGAAAACCCAGATATAGGTCCATGTCAGCCCTCTGACGAAGGAATTCTTTGAAATCCGGCCCAATGCAAGCAGGAGGCCCAGCACCATTCCGAACAGGATGCTGACGACCGTCAGGGAAAGCGTCATCCCTGTGGCTCTGATAATATCGGGCATTGTTGCCAGGATTCGAACCATCTGTTTGCTCTCCTCAATCAAAACGCCTTTGGGTCGCGGCGGCGCGGGCGCCCTGCACGGAATCCGTCTGGCATGTGCAGGAGGGTGTCTTTCCAGCCATCGGCCTTCAGGACACCCCCATACCATGTCGTCAAGATATGCCTGTTTCAACGAGATCCGGTCCGGGGCAGCTCATCACCGGTGATTTCAGCGGATTTTGCCTGTTTCGGCGGGATTTGGCTCAATACAGCTTCTCGTCGATGTTTTTGGTATAGTCTGCCTGGAACCATGTTTTGGAGAACTCGGTCATCTTGCCGTCCTTGCTTAGTTCCGCAATGCCCGTTTGAAGAACGTCACGCAGTTTCGTATTGCCCTTTTTCAGGCAAATGGCGATTGGCTCGTTCGTCAGCTGCTGCCCGGTGATGTAATACAGGTCCGGGTGCTTCGTCTGGTAGTCGATGGCCACGGCATAATCCACGACGATATAGTCGATGCGGTTGGTATTCATGGCTTCAAATGTCTGGATGATGTCGTCGTAACGGATCAGCTCGAAGGCTATCTTTTCCTTATCGACATATTTCACGCAAGCCGTGTCTGCCGTTGTATTCGTCTGGACGCCTACCTTTTTGCCTGCAAGGTCCTTCGGGCTTTTGATGGTTGTGTCGCCCGGCTTGCCCACGATAACCTGGCCATTTGCAAGATAGGGCTTCGTGAATTCAAATTCCAGCATCCTTTCGGGAGTCATGCTGACGGACGAGATGATGACGTCGTAGCGATCGGTCTTCAGCGCTTCAAAGATGCCTTCCCAGGCGATGGGCTGGTACTCCACCTTGAGGCCGAGTTTCGCAGCCAGGGCGTTGGCCATGTCGATATCGAACCCGACAAGCTCGTTCTTTTCGTTGTGAAACTCCATGGGCGGGTAGTTGTCGTCGAGACCCACCATCAGGACGCCTTCCTTGATGGTCAGGCCCTTGGCGGACGGGGCGGCGCCGCATGCGGTGAACAGGATCGAGAGGGTCAGGATCAACACGGCCATAAGCATCCATTGTCTTCTCTTCATGGTTCCTACTCCTTTTGGACGGGCCACGAACCGTATCAGCCGTGGTTCCCTCTTGTTTGTCTTGATTGCTTTGATTATATTGAACGAGGACACCGCCGTCAAGCGAATTTGGCTGCTTCTGCATAAAAATGCAGGTTTGCGGTTGGATCCATGCAATAAGAGAACGAAAACAATCTGTTGAAAAACAGCAAGCCCCCAGCATCGCTTCACTGCGGCCGCCGACATGAAACCATATGAAGCATGAAGGGCATCAACGGTTGAATTTCTCGAAAATGCGGCGCTTCAATTCATTTCGGACGCTGATTACATTGCTGCCTGCGTTGATGAGCGCCTGGCGGATGTAATCGATCTCCTCGTGAGACAGGTACACGGACTTGCCGGAAGAACCCGCAAGGACTTCATCGAGTTCCTTGATGGTGCCCAGTGCGGCTTCCCGGGAATCGAAAAAATAGACGCCGAGGCTTTCCTCATAAGCCGCCCCGTTTTTCAGATAGATCTGTTCCAGTTTTTCCTTTGAAAGGCCGGTCGCCTCAGCCAGGTCTCCCAGCGCGTAGCACCCGTCCTGATCGATGTATTGCTTGCCGGGGAAACGACCTGAAGCGCGAACGATGAATCCTGAAATGTTTGGCATATTCCACCTCGTTTTTCATAATGTGAACTTTACGGCTGAACAAGCGGTGATTGTGCGGACTCTGGCCTTTCAAGCCGCACGGGCGGGCATGCCTGCAAGTTGGCGAAGTATCGGCAGGCTCACAGCGAAGCAAGGATATTGAAGCAGTACAGGCGGGCTATGATGAGACAAGCACGTTGAACCAGTGCAGGATCCTGGATTCAGAGAAGGCCTGCGGAATCTTCAGGAAATGCAGGGAACCAAGGAAGGGTATCACCGTGCCGACAAGGACATACAGGATGATGAACCCGACCAGGAGTCCGAGTGCCATGCCGGCCGTGCGGTTTGCCGTTCCCAGGACGGTGCTCAGGTTCATGAGCGAGGTGATGAAATGCCCGATGAGCATCAGGACCAGTTTGAACGCCAGAAACAGCAGGAAAACGGCAAGGATGCGCAACAGCGAATATACAAGCAAGTCCTTGAGGTTCGTTGCCGGTGCAGCCTGCCCTGACCCGGTCGCCAGGAACGGGTTGGCTGCAAGGAACGGGTTGGCCGTTTGAAATACCTGCTGCAGCCACGGTTGACCTTCCAGCGCTTTTCGGGCGGCAGGATTCGCAGCCAGCCAGGCAGCGGCCGAGGAGAGGCCGGAAGTGGTGGAAGGCGCGGCGGCCGGAATACCGGACAATGCCGGAATCAGCTTTTCAAGACGTTCCGACAGCCCTGTCCCCAGTCCCGTGTTCCTGATTGCCCAGGAAGCAAGTGATGGCGACAGTAAGATGGCGCCGACCGCTCCGAGGATGTAGCCCAATAGGCTGAACACCGTATTGACCAAACCCTGAAGATACCCTTTCAGGGCAAAAAGAGTGACCAGTATGAGGGCCGCATAGTCGAACCCGTTCAATCCGAGCCCGATGAAGCGGTCTGCGGCGATCAATGCGGCGAGGCCCAGCAGCAGCAGCACGATTGGCGTCCGCCGGATGTTCGTCCGCATGGCCTTTGAACGTCGAAGATTGCGTGTCATGCCACACCTCCTTCCGCACGGCAAACAGGCTGCCGTTTCCACAGGGCAGTGAAAACCGTGCAACCGCATTATACCATACTGAATTCGGACCGTGAAGTGAATCCCGGGCCATCTGAGAATCCCACGCCAACTGTGAATCCCGGGCCATCTGTTGAATCCCGGGCCATCAGTGAATCCCGGGCCTTCCGTCCCCGGATTGGCCGCCATGACGCAATCCGTCCGTC
>CAZFWQ010000389.1:0-3559 GCA_964522755.1 uncultured Oscillospiraceae bacterium
AGCCTCGCGCACGCCCGGTATATTCACGACAAGATGGTTGCCGCGATGGCAGCCCTCCGTGAAGATGCCGACAAGCTGGAAACCATTGTGGACTCCAGCATGTGGCCGATGCCGACATACATAGATCTTCTTTTCAAGATGTGACCGGTCGCAGCTAAGGTGCGGACAGGCAATAGGGCTTTCGGATCTGATCCGGAGGCCCTTTTTGAATGCGGGGGAGGGCAGGATGCGGGAGAAGGCACGCTGCAGCACTGGATTGCCAGAGTATGACCTGGTTGTGGACGATTTGCGGATGGGAGACAATGTCGTCTGGCATACGGACCGGTTCGAGGACTACGCGGTTCTGGCCCGGGGGTTTGCGGCCAAGGCTGTCGAAAACGGCCGGACGGTTCTGTATATGCGGTTTGCCGCCCATCCACCCATTCTTGATGATGATGCGGTTGTGCGCCTTGTACGGTTGAATGCGGCGGCCGGTTTCGAATCCTTCGCATCCGAAGTTCACAGGGCCATTGAGTTGGCTGGCCCTGAAGCCTTCTACGTTTTCGACTCCCTGTCGGAACTTCAGGAAACATGGGCTACGGACCTGATGATAGGCAATTTCTTCGCAGTAACGTGCCCCTACCTCTTCGAACTGGACACAGTCGCCTATTTCTGCCTCATCCGCGGCATTCACGCCGCCGAAGCTGTCACCCGCATCAGGGAGACCACCCAGCTGTTTCTGAACATCATGCATGCGGGCAAGGGAACCGTGTTCCAACCCGTCAAAGTCTGGCAGCGCTATTCGCCGACCATGTTCCTGCCCCATGTGGAGCGGGAGGGCAGGCTGGTGCCTGTAACAGACGGCTTGTATCACGGTTGAAGTCTTTCACGCCCGATTGCAGCCACCATGGATTACTGGGACAAGCTTTTCCTTGAGGCGGAAAACACTCTCGCGGCTTCAAGCGACCCCGCAGTGATTGATCCCGTCAGAAAACGGTTCTGTCGTCTGCTTCTGGGGCATGACGAGCAAATCCTCGCACTGGCGGAGCGTTTCCTCGAGTTGGGCGATTTGCTGGAAGTCAGGCACCGGATGGTCGGGACGGGCTATATCGGCGGAAAGGCAGTGGGGATGCTGCTTGCCAGGAAGATTGCCGCCGGACTCGACAGCCAGGGCGTGCTGAATGTGGATTTGCAGAGCGATTCGCTCTATATAGGTTCGGATGTCTTCCAGACATTCCTCATCCATAACGGCTTATGGCGGATGCACACGCGCCAGCAGTATGAGGACGGGTATTATGATCTTGCGGATACCCTGCGCGATCGCATCCTTGAAGGCGTCTTTCCGCCTTTCATCCGCATCCAGTTCCAGCAGGCGCTGGACATGTTCGGCCAGACCCCAGTCATCGTCCGCTCCAGCAGCCTTCTTGAGGACGGGTACGGGAATGCTTTCGCCGGCAAGTACCAGAGCGTGTTCTGCGTGAACCAGGGGGACCCGGACCAGCGTCTCGTCATGTTCGAGAATGCCGTCCGCAGCGTGTATGCGAGCACGGTGGATATCAGCGCGCTTGTCTATCGCAGGGAGCGGGGCCTCGACAAGACCGGGGAGCAGATGTCCATCCTGATCCAGCGTGTTTCAGGAGCCATGCGCGGCCATTATCATTTTCCACTGGCCGCAGGGGTTGGTCTGTCTTACAGCGCATATGTGTGGCATCGCGACATGGACCCCGCAGACGGCATGATTCGAATAGTGGCCGGTTTGGGAACGCGCGCCGTAGACAGGACGGATGGCGACTACACAAGGGTCGTGTCACTCGGAATGCCTGATGCCGTCCCCGGTCTCGGCCTGGAGCGGAGCATCGGCCAGCGGATGGTTGATGTGCTGGACACCGAGCTGAACCAGTGGCGCACGATTCCCCTTGGATTGGCCTGCCGTGCTGCGGCAGCCTTGGAGGCCGATCTGGTTTTCGGCCGAGATGCGGAAGCGGAACAACGGGCCAGGGAGATTGGCCTGCATCTGGAAGCCGTCCATGTCGCGGATTTCAGTGGCCTGTTCAGCCGGACTTCCTTCATCGCCGCCATGAAGGCCATGCTCAAAGGGCTGGAGAGCGCTTACAGAAATCCCGTTGACGTGGAATTCACCGTGAACCTTTACAATGGCAGGCTGTATGTCAGCATTGTGCAGTGCCGCCCGCTGCAAACCTTCCGCGAAGCAGAGGCATCCATGCCAGCGCATGTGGCTGCGGAGTCACTGCTGTTTCGGCTTCAGGCAGGAGGGTTCGTTGGCGGAGGTTCATCCGATCAGATCATCAACACGGTTGTCTTCCTGAAACCCGAACCTTATGCTGCGCTTGGAAATGCGGAACGATACACGGTCGCGCGGGTCCTGGGCAAGCTCAATGACCGCCTGCGTGCGGATAAGAACCGGAAATCCATGCTGATCATCCCCGGCCGGTGCGGGACGACGACTCCTTCCCTGGGTGTGCCTGTCCGTTTTTCAGAGATCAACGCCTACCGGTGCATCTGCGAGATGGAATATGCCACTTCGGGCATGGTGCCGGAACTTTCTTTCGGGAGCCACTTTTTTCAGGATCTCGTGGAAAGTCGCATTTTCTATGGTGCCCTCATGCAGAGGGGGCCGGGCGAATTCAACCCGTTCCTGCTCATGTCGCATGGAAATGCCTTGCTGTCCATCCTGCCGGAGGCAGAAACATACCGCGACATGATTCATGTGGCAGAGTTCGAACCGCCTTTATGGCTCATTTCAAGCCCGAAGGAACAACAGGCGATCTGCTGGCTGAAAGGGTAACCTGGCCTGTCGCTAGAAAAGACAACCTGTCCTGTCGGTTGAAAAGGCTACCGTCACCAGGCAGTTTGGTGAAAAAGGAACAAGGGGCTTGCCATGCGGCAAGCCCCTTGTTGTTGAATACGATTGGCAGGAATCCTGATGCCGATTCTGGTATGCATTACTTCAAGCGGCATCCATGGGCACTGAATTTGCAGGATCGTACCGCTCATGACTGCATGACGAATCAGTTCATGACGCCTTTGACTGCATGACGAATCAGTTCGTGACGCCTTGGGCGAGCATGGCGTTGGCAACCTTCATGAATCCGGCCACGTTTGCACCAAGCACCAGGTTGTCCGGATCGCCATATTCAGCAGCGGCGGCACTTGCATTGCGGTAAATGCTGACCATGATTTCCTTCAGCTTCGCATCCACTTCTTCGAATGTCCAGGAACTGCGCATGCTGTTCTGTGACATTTCAAGGCCTGAAGTGGCCACGCCGCCGGCGTTGGCCGCTTTGGCGGGTCCATAGATGATGTGGTTATTCAGGAAAACTTCTACCGCATCCGGGGTGGAGGGCATGTTGGCGCCTTCTCCCACGGCGATGCAGCCATTTTGAACAAGCAACTTTGCTGAAGCCCCGTCGATTTCATTCTGTGTGGCGGAGGGCAGCGCGATATCGCAGGGGATGGACCAGATTCCGGTGCAGCCTTCATGGTATTCCGCTTCGGGGTGGTGCTGCACATATTCGCTGATGCGGCCGCGCTGCACTTCCTTGATGAGCTGTACCGTTTC
>CAZFWQ010000390.1:0-3558 GCA_964522755.1 uncultured Oscillospiraceae bacterium
TGAAAAAACGGCTGGAGGAGGAAATCGCCGCCGCCGCTGCAGGAAACTGGCATGAACTTCATAGCTGCATCAACGCGGGAATGGAGCGTTACGAGCATCCTGTCCCGTGGTCGGTCCACATGGGCCAGTGCATCAAACTGATCAACGGGCTGCGTCCGACACTGGAGAAATACGGTTCGCGCATCAACATTGAAACGCATGGGGAAGCGACTTTCGACATCCTCAAAGTGATTGAAGCGACCGGAGCGCATTTGACGGGCGTGTGCCTTGATACGGCCAATACGCTGGTAAATGCCGAAGATCCCGTGTTGGCTGCAAAAAGGGTGGCCCCGTACATCCATCTGACCCATACGAAGGATGCCATCGTGTGCTTCTGCCAGGATGGGATTCTAAGGCAAGGCAAGCCCCCGGGTATGGGGAATGTCGACTTTGAAAAAGTCCTTCCCATCCTCGGCGAGTATTGTCCGGAACTGCCTCTATCCATTGAGGATCACAAGTGGCTGTTCACCGCGAAAATCTTTGACGCGGACTGGATTGCCAGGAACCCGGAGCTGACGCCTTTTGAACTCGGACAGTTTGTCAAGCTTGCCTGGGATACGCAGCAAAAGCTATTCAAGGGTGAAATTCCGTCGGTTGATGATTATGAGGTAACTCCTTATCTTGATGAAATGGAAGAACGCCTTCAGTTTGGAAGAAAATACCTGAATGAATTGCTTCGGAAATTGAATCTTTACAGCTGAGGGATGTTTGAACCAACGGCTGTCTATTGACAAGATGAGGTTGTTTCGATTGCAGTTCCACATGTTTGCTCGCACAGAATTGAGTCGTTGTTCCGGCAACTGTCAGGCAGACCCGGACAGTTGCCGGAATCGTTTATGGAATGGAGAAATGCTTATGAACGGACGGGAGCGCATCACGAACACCCTGCACGGTAAAAAAGTGGACAGGGTTGCATGGACAACCATATCCGACGATATTACGCGCACCGGCATGCCGGCAGAATACAAGGATGTCCCCATCCTTGATTTCTACAGGAAGATAGGGTGTGATATCATCCAGTTTGGTCCCTATGGCATGCCCGAAGATTCGAAACCCAAATATCCTTTTGATATTGTTTCGAATATCAAGGAGACCACAGAGAGCCTGCAGGACGGCTCTTCAGCCTATCGAAGGAAACTGCGGGGCAATCAGCTCACGCAGGTTGTCAAAAACGGCCACCCGATCAAATATCCAGTGGAAACGGAAAATGATCTGTCGATCCTGCTGGAAATGTGGGAAGCCTGCCAAATCAACCCGATATCGGGCGGCTGCCGGGAGAGTTACGAACGAACGGTAAAAGAAGTGGGAGATGATGGGTTGTTTGCGCCAACTTTACTCCCTTCCCCGGTACAGCAGCTGATTGAAAACGAATGCGGCCCGGAAAACTTCTACTACCTGCTGAATGATGCCCCGGAACTGATGGAACAGACAATTGCGGCCATGTATGGCATTCGGAGGATCGAGTACCGGCTCATGGCTGAGCATACCCCTTTTGAACTTGTAATCCCTGTGGAAAATACCAGCACGAGCTTAATCAGCCCTTCGATTTACAGGAAGTTCACATTGCCGCACATCCGGGAGTACTCGGACATCATGCATCGGAACGGAAAGAAATCAGTGATACACATGTGCGGACACCTGAAAAACCTGCTCAATGAATTCAAGGAGGAAGGTATAGACGGAATCCATGCCCTGACGCCGCCATCGATTGGGGACTGCACCTATGAAGCGGCGCTTGATGTACTGGGAGAGGGCCTGATCATCATTGGCGTGCTGGATCCCACTGTTTTCCAGAATCCTTACGCAACCCCCGCTGACATCCGGGCGTGCGTGAAAAGGATCCTGACTCCACGCATCAAGGCTTCCAATTTCATCCTGTGGCCTGCCACTGACGGGATCCGGACGGATCTATGGCGGCTTCTCGCAGTACGTGACGCGATCGAGGAATATGGGGCAAAGTAGAAAAGAGGATTCAATCACAGACAATTCATTCATAGAGAGCCAAGTAAGTGTCTCAATAATACTTTCATTCATTGGGAGCCAAGTAGATTTCTCTATGATAAGCCAATCAATCTTGTTCACGGAAAGGTGAGGTCGATTATGTACGACTTGAATTGGGCGAAAGAGGACGTATCCACACTGCCAGTCATCAAGACGGAACTGCCGGGGCCATTATCGAAGGAATACCATTCCCGTGCCGCGAAATACATGAAAGGATATTCCAGCCAGGTCAAGCTTTTCCCTGTCGTGTTCGAATCCGGCAAGGGATGCACGCTGACGGATGTGGACGAAAATGTGTACATCGACTTCTCATCAGGCATCTACGTCACAGGCCTGGGCCACTGCCATCCGAAAATAAGCGAAGCTGTGGCGAAATACGCGGGACAGCTTATGAATTGCCATGATTTCACCACGGTCATCAAAATGAAGCTGCTGGAGAAGTTGTCCAGCATCACGATGGGCGATCTGAACGGCATCCAACTGTACGATTCAGGCACAGCGGCTGTTGAAGCGGGTTTGCGCTGCGCAAGGGCGGCAACCGGCAAGTTTGAATTCCTGTCCTTCTGGCGGGATTTCCATGGAAAGACGATGGGCGCCGCCAGCTGCGCCATCGTCGACCAATCCCAAGGCATGCGCGCGCCCGGTTTCTTCCTGGCACCCAGGCCAAACTGCTACAGATGCCCGTACAACATGGAGTACCCGAAATGCAACTGCTACTGCGCGGATTTTGTCGACAAGGTCCTCGACAACGAAACCTCCGGCCAGATGGCGGCGGTCGTGCTGGAACCGATCCAGGGCTGGGGCGGTTCCGTCGTCCCGCCGGATGAATTCATGCCGAAACTCCGGAAAATATGTAACAGGCGCAAGATTCTCCTGATGGCCGATGAAGTCCTGACCTGCATGGGCCGCACTGGCAAAATGTTCGCGATGGAGCACTGGGACACGACGCCGGACATCACGACGCTGGGCAAGGGCTTCGGCAACGGGTTCCCCGTGACGGCCATGTGTGTAAGCGACAAATATAAGGATGCCATCGAGAAGATTTCCGCTTCTTCAAGTTATGGCGGCAACCCGATGGCGTGTGCGGCGGCACTTGCCTCCATCGAAGTCATTGAAGACGAGAACCTGTGTGATCGGTCCGCCCACCTCGGCGAGTTGTTCCTGAAACGCATGAATGAAATGAAAGACCGGCATGCCATCATCGGGGATGTCCGCGGCAAAGGCTGCCTTCTTGCCATTGAACTCGTGAAGGACCGCGCCACGAAGGAACAGTTCGACGAAGCGGGGAAACTGGTTTACCAGAAAGCTTTTTCGAAAGGACTCGCATGGGTACCCGCGGGCCATATCCTGAGGCTGTCTCCCCCCATCATCATGGAAGACGACATGGCCCTGAAGGGTCTGGACATCATTGAAGAGGCGGTTTCCGAAGTGGAGCGCATGCTCGGATATTGAAAGTTTCCATGGCGAATGGAGTATGTTCTTGATGAGAGCTGCAATGGCATGTGTGTTCTGTACATA
>CAZFWQ010000391.1:0-3535 GCA_964522755.1 uncultured Oscillospiraceae bacterium
ACGGATCACAACCTGGTGGAGATGGTGCAGAGGGAGATCGCCGGCCGACTTCACGCCGACATGAACGCTACGAAGCAAACCCAGATCATGCGAGTTCCGGGAACGATGAACGTAAAGGGTGTACCGGTCCCTGTCCGCATCGTGAAACAATACCAGGAGAATATCCGGCGCTATGACATCAAACGGCTGCAGGCCCGTTTCTGTATGCAAGACAGCCGGAGGGAATCTGATAGCCGGGTTATTCTGGACAACATCAAGATACCGCATTGCATCGAGGACGCTATCAGGTACGGAACGCCGACCGGAAGCCGAAACATCACGCTGATGCAGATGGTTGTCGCTCTACGGGAACGGGGCCGGACGCTGGGACAAATCATGCAGATTGCGCGAAAGTGGAACGAGAAAAGCGCCTACAATGACGGTCTGGAATATCGTGTCCGGTTCATCTTTGAAAACCAGAAACACGCTGCGCTTCCCTGTGAAGGATGCCCGCATACCGCAGAATGTTGGGTGAAGAAACCGGAATCGGAGTTTGATTTTCCTGCGGAATATGGCATACTGGATATCAGTGAGAGAACAGCCGCCAGAATCGTAAAGGGGAAAACAATGTCACCTTATGCAATGATTCTGTACAGCATTTTGAAGCATCACCACGATGGCCTTACATTTGACGAAGTCATGAAGGAAACCAGCTATAAAGGCGAGGCTTCCATGAGCGAGCGCACAGCCCGCGACAACCTCAACGAGATGGCAGCATCCGGAATCATCCAGGTGGATGATATCGGAGAAAACCACAAACACATGTATTCGTTGAAGGAAGGCACAGCCAAACCGGAATTGATACTTTACATCAGCACTCTTGCCGTGGAGCTGGCCATCAGGAAATTGATCACTCCGGACGAACTGCGGCTGTATGTGTTCATGCGATATGCCCACAACCGGAACCAACGGGAGAATCCTGACGCGCTGCAGGGAAACCTGTTCCAATGCAATCAGGTGAAGATGGCCGATGAACTTGGCATCACACACGGCCGGATCAGCCAGATGGTTAAGAACCTTTTGGATGAGCGCCTGCTGTCGGAATGGTACAGGGGGCCATCACGGAACAACGGATTCGATTATGTGGTCTATCGTTTGAGGTACTGACCCAAACAAACACACAAAAGAGCGGGATGCCTGTATTGGCTCCCGCTCTTTTTGCATTTGGACAAAGACTATACTTTATACTTCTTGATTGTAGGGACAACTTAGGAACATGCTTCACTAATAGCGGCATCGGGTATACGGTTCAGCGCTTGTTTTCCGGCATCGGAATTATTATGGGAGGCAAGGGATACCAACTCGTCCAGAAGCTCCACGGGGATGCCAACCGCGAATAATGCTTCTGATATGAGCGCGTATAAATTCATCAATCTACGATTGTTCATGCACTTAACCTCGCTTCATCGTTCATCTCACGCACACACTTCGAAATCAAATCCTTCTCGACCCTTATGTACAGTTTGCGCTGTTCAGGTGAAAGGGATTTCATGAAGGTGTCCAAAATGGCTTGATTTTTCCTCTCGGATTCCAGAGCTGTTTTTTCTTCCTCATGAAGCCTTAGCATGTATTCTTCCGGGTTCATATGTTGCCACAGCAAAAGATCGTCAAGGTCTTTCATATCAATACCAATTGAAGCCAACCCTCTTGAAATTGATGAATGTAGTTCACGGAATCTGCTGATGGTCATGCGTTGCTCCCCTCTGTTACGGAAGCCTTGCGGGTGGTATAATTGATAATCAGCAAGGCTTGTCTTTGTTGGATGGTGAACCGGTTCCTGAATGCTTCCAGGCTTTCATGGGGAATCGGTTCATTCCTTTTTGGTCAAGTATTCCAGGATAATCATGCGTATAATGCCGCTGATGGTGGTCCCTTTGCTGTCGGCTATCTGCTGTAGTTGTTCGTGTATGTGTGGTGACAAAAAGACCGAGGACCGGATGGTATTGGATGCTGCCTTCTTAGGTGACATTGCTATCAACCTCCTCTCAATGGCATTGTACTACCCAAAACGGAACGTGTATATTCTACATCTGAAGCAACAAGCCTCCATATATTCGACTATTTTCTATGGTGTATTTACAATCGCATTGATTGCTACCATAAAACAATGTGCTGCTGTTGGATTTCTCCACAAGTGGAGAAAACTCAAAAAACTGGAAAAGCAAGCATTGCAAGTGTGGTCACAATTGCGGAGGAGAGCGAAAGAACCCGCCGTCCTTTTTTTTTGGTGTTCCCCAAACCCCGGAGCAGGTTGGCAAGCAATGCAGCTGCATATACACCACGCAAAAAAACAAAGGCTTGACATCAATCCTGAAAAGTGTATACTAAATTCAAGTAATCAATCAGGAGGTGTCCCATGAAACCAACCATGCAATCGACCATGATGAACCTGATAGAAAATGCCATCAATGCCATTAAGAACCCGGAACAAGGCAATGCAGAGGCCGACCATGAATACCAAATGCTCATGTATAACATTGCCCTGGACAGGGCCTATGTGGCCAAGGACCTTTTCATTATCAACGAATACGATTATTGGATTCTTCGCAACCGTATCATCGAAACCGTGGTGGGGTTATGACGCTCCGAGAGAACAAGGACGGCTCCCATAATGTGCGGGGATATGGTGGAGCGCGTGAAGGTGCTGGGCGGCCTCCAACGGGCCGCAAGAGGGTGTTTCTGTATGTAACCGAACCGGAACACGCAGCCATCCGGAAACTGCTTGAAACAATGCGGAATAAATAACCGGATGAACTTGCTCATAAATGAGCGGAAGTGGAATTTTAGTTTTCGCCACTTTTGGCGATAACATTTAATACCATAACTGGAAGTCAGAAAACGGAACCAATTGGAAATTACAAACGCCTGGGATACATCAAAAAGGTGAAAGCCTTTCAACGCGCGGATTTTCCCATCATGTTGGGAAAAGTGGACATTGAACGAAAGAAAACTTTCGCGCAGTAATGGCCCGGCATGGCCTCTAAATGCCCCTGTAAGCCTTTTTTGTTGTCAAACGTGTTCCAATTCATCCAGAATCACAATTTTCTGCCTATGCGCTTGTACCACGGCAGGGGCTTGACCTCCGGCGGCCGTTCTTCCAGCGCCTTGATCCGCGCGTTCATTTCTTCAATCGTTCTCCGCAGCTGGTCATTCTCCAGTTGTTGACGGGCCATCATGTCCAGGGCGTCGGCCATGCGCTGCATTGACCTGGTTAATTCCGCATTATGTAAGACTGCGGTGCTGCTGCTGTTGTTGCTGCGGATCTCGATAACCCTTGTATGGGAGCCGCTCAGACGTTCCGCAATATCTCTTGCGGTCAATCCTTCCGCAGCCATAACCGCAATGGATTGAAAGACCTGTAGAGCGCCATCCTTGTATCTCCGTTTACGGCCATCCCCGGCCGAGGGTATGAAATCATCATACTTGTCCCGCCATGACCTGATGGTTGACTCCGGCTGGTCCAGGCGCTTTGCTATCTCTGCGATCGTCAGCATGT
>CAZFWQ010000392.1:0-3533 GCA_964522755.1 uncultured Oscillospiraceae bacterium
CGATGGGGTGATTTCATTCACCTGGAACCTGGAAGCGGCGGTCGCTGATAAATTAAGCATGAGGGTATTACTGGATTTTCAAGGGATTAAGCTGCACGATGACACGGAACGGTTAATCCTTGAAAAAGGAATAAATTGCGTACATCGAGACATACCGGTTGCGTCGCAGCATGTCTGGTATCCGAATGGCCAGGGAGACCAGCCTTTATACACGCTGATACTGGAAACCATGGATTCGGATGGAATCGTTGGCAGGAAAACCTTTCAAATTGGCATTCGCACAATCGCATATGAAAAAAATGAAGGAGCCGGGGAGGAGTCTCTTCCATACACGCTGGTAGTGAATGGGAGAAGGACATATGTCAAGGGAGTGAATCTTGTTCCGTTGGACCATATGTATGGAAGTATTCCGGATGCCAAATACCGGGAGACGGTTCGCATCATGAAAGAAGCAAATGTCAACCTGGTCCTGATCTGGGGCGGGGGACTCATCGAGAAGGAACTGTTTTATGATCTTTGCGACCAAAGCGGCATCCTGGTTTGGCAAGATTTCATTCAATCAAGCTCCGGGCTGACCAATGGTCCGTCAACCTTACCGGATTTTCTGGAATTGTTGGGCAAGACCGTGGAATTCGTTGTCAAGGAGAAGCGAAACCATACCTGCATTGCCATCTGGTGCGGCGGGAATGAACTGATGGATACCGCACAGGTGCCGGTCACATGTGAAAATCCGAACATCGCTCTTTTGAAGCGGATTGTGGAAAAATACGATCCGATGAGGCTGATGCTTCCGACAACTGCCTCGGGTCCCAGGCAATTCCTGGATCCTGATATGCGGGGAATGAACCATGATGTCCACGGACCTTGGAAGTATGGCGGTACTGAAGCGCATTATACGCTGTTCAACCGGTCCGACAGCCTGATGCACAGCGAATTCGGCGTCGAAGGCATGAATGATTTGACAACCCTTGAAAGCATCCTGTCAAAAGAGAACCTTCACGTCACGGATATGGAGGAGAATCCCATATGGCGTCATCATGGCGAGTGGTGGGACACTCGGGAACGGGACAGCGCAATTTTCGGACCAATAACGGAATTTAGCGCATTCATTCGCTGCAGCCGGTTCATTCAGGCCGAGGGTATCCGGTACGGGCTGGAGGCAAACCGGCGCAGGATGTTCCGCAACAGCGGCAGCATCCTCTGGCAGTTCAATGAACCATGGCCGAATGTTTCCTGTACTTCCATCGTTGACTACTACAACAGGCCGAAGCCTGCCTATCGCGCGCTGCAAATGGCATACCGACCCTTGCACCCCTCATTGAAGTACGACAAATTGGTCTATTTGCCGGGGGATTCATTTCATTCGGAAATCCATGTGCACAATGACGCAGGCGGATTCGACGGTTCGGTTCGATGGGCGGTACGGAGAGCTGATGAAGATGCAGTAAGTGAGGAAATGGTAAGGGAGGTCATCCCTTTCCATATTGGTGGAAACTGCTCTGAAATGGTTGGCCGGATTGAGTGGATTGTACCAGGGCTTTCCCAATGGTTTTCGGTTGAGATCGATCTCCGGATCGGGGATAGGGTCGTTTCGAACCGCTATGTGTTTTTAGTCCGGGGGAAAGATGGTTTCTGCAGCCCGAATGCTTGCAGGGGCGGGTGGGAATAGAGGATCCATTTCGCCGGCATGAAAATGCAGCTTGCCGCCGGGAAACAAGATGAATGATCAGGATGCAAGATGAATGATGATGTTTACAGGAGAATGTAATGCAGGGAACCATTTTTAACATCCAGCGGTTTTCAACACATGACGGTCCGGGGATTCGCACAACCGTTTTTTTCAAGGGATGCAACCTGAGGTGCCCATGGTGTCACAATCCGGAGTCCATTTCGTTCAGGAACGAGATTGCGTTTCACCGGGAGCGTTGCATCGATTGCGGGAGATGCTTTCAAGTCTGCCCGCGGGGAGCTCACCAGGTTGATGCGGCAGGAGTGCACATCATTGATAGAAATTTGTGCGACGGGTGCCTCCTTTGCGCGGAGAACTGCTTTGCGGAGGCCTTGACAGCGGTGGGGACAGAGGTTTCGATTGCGCGCCTCATGAAATCAATCCTCACGGACATGCCGTATTATGAAAATTCCGGCGGCGGGGTGACTTTTTCCGGGGGCGAATGCATGGCACAGGTGGATTTCCTGGCAGAGGCGCTGATGGCATGCAAGGAAAAGGGCATCCATACGGCGGTTGACACCGCAGGCAATGTTTCATGGGACAGCTTCGGGAAGATCCTCGAAAACACGGACTTGTTACTCTATGACCTGAAGGCTTTCGACGGCACTTCCCATGAACGTCTGACAGGCAGCGGCAACGAAAGGATTCTGGACAACCTGTTGCGGTTGTGCGGGATGGGAAAGCGCATTTTTGTCCGAATCCCCCTTGTTCCCGGCTGGAACGATGGAGAGATTGATGGCATTGCACGGTTTCTGCATGGTTTGCCTGTCGAACGCGTTGAACTGATGGCGTTCCACCGGCTGGGAGAGGGTAAATACAAGTCGCTGGATATCGACAACGACACGTCCTGCTTCCTCGTTCCAACGGAGCAGGAAATCCAGAAAGCCATCGATGTGCTTCTGGAACAGGGAATCAATGTGGTTAAGGTTTGAATGGCATGTGGATAAGGGTAAGCAGTATTGGCAGCCGATCGGGGAATGACGGCAAATCAGGACGACATGAATAGGGTAACTTGCTGATCAGGAGGGCAACAACATGACAATTTCGGATAAGGTTTCTCTGTCTCCGTTATGCAAACGCAGAATCAATACGCTTCATGAAGACAAGATGGCCATGAACGACCAGAAGATCCGGCTCATCGGCCGTGGGAAAATGGACTTCGACGACTGGGGATTCATCCATTATCCGGAGTTTTCCTTTACTGCGGAATCGGAGCGGGAAGACGGCATCATCTGCGGACCTTTGCCGATTGGCAGGACACTTCGGAAATTCTTCGGCGAGATGCCCAGGTATGTCAACAAAAACAGCGCGCTTGCCGGAGCCTGGGTCGGAGCAATACACAACTGGGTACCCGTGCGCATGGCTCCGGAAGACAGGCCGGCTGAATTGGAGCCAATCTGGGAAAAATACAACACCTATCCGGGGTTTGGCGGCATGAACCATTGCGCGCCGGACATGAACATCGGCCTTGAGCTGGGCTGGGGCGGACTGCTTCAGAAAATCCGCCATTACCGCGCGGTCAACCATCCGCAGAACACCGCGTTCTATGATGGTGAGGAGCAGGTTGTGCTTGGAGTTCGGGAATGGATTTCGGACCTGGCTGCAGAGTGCGGGAAAATGGCAGCTGCCGAGTCAGACGCGGACGATGTTCGGAACCTGCTGGAGATGGCTGAAATGAATGAATGGCTCGTGGACAATCCGCCTCGCAGCCTGCGCGAAGCCTGCCAGTTCATTGCCCACTTCCAGACCCTTGACCGCACCTATTTCCTCGGAGGCGCCTTGCAGCAGCTGGACGAACTGCTGC
>CAZFWQ010000393.1:0-3527 GCA_964522755.1 uncultured Oscillospiraceae bacterium
CCGCAGGCGGGAATCGCGACTTCCGGTTACCAAGCGTCATCAGCAGATAAATACCATGCCTTGCTGGCGAAGATGCTGCAGGGAAGCAACGGGTTCCGCTCTATCTGCACATGGAATTCCATGTCCTCCACTGTGTCATTTCTGATAACCATTTGAAACGCCAGTTTTTCGCCTGCGACGCCAACCAACCGCACCGTGGTTCCGTCAAAAATTCCGGTCCCGTACGTGGCGATATTACCTTCATCCCCTGTTCGGTATGCTGTGGGATCATATTCCAGGACATTGCCGCTGACAGGGTTGACCTTGCTCAGCTCATCCAGCACAAACAAGGTGAACGCTTCTTTCCTGATGGAAAATGCGGGTATTGCACTGTCGTCATCCTGGTGCAATTCCTGCGGAATGAATGGCATGCCGCGGGCTGGATTCGTTTTCACGCTTGCATGTACCGCAGGTGAATCTGCCATTCCATTGGAAACAGTAATTACGGTGTTATCTGCACTGTACTCTCCACTTCCCTCGCCTGCTTCAGGCTCTTCATATTCAATCTCAAGTTTCGGAGCCATAAAACCTTCATCACACCCATGGAATTTCTTTGTGAAAAGCCAACCGGTTTCATCCATCGCAAAAGTCTTTGATTTCCGGTCGATCAATCCAAAACCGCAGCTTTGCCCATATATCATGGCGCATATGATGATGACCGGTATGTTGACTGAAATAACGCCGGTTCTCTCGTTGAATTCCGCTTCCCGCTTTTCATGCATCGAATTTCCATTGCCCATGATGAAATCGGTAAGCCACTTGCCACCTCCCCATGGTTCTCCATTTCCTGAATTGAAAAGAGTCGTCCCGTCACCGTCCCAATGGTCGGCAATGGTCGTGACTTCAACTACCAAAGGAAAATCATCCTCCGCAACCTGCATTGACAATATTGCATTTCGGATTTCTTTGCCCCTCAGGCGGTCAACATCAAAATTGAGAAGCGGAATGATGTCAAGCGAACTCATCAGGACGTACTTGCCTGTTTCAGCGGAAAACATGGGACTCGGCTGCTCAAACATGGCATTGGTGAAAACATTGGCATATACGGCCAGGTCAAATGCTTCTATCATTGCATTCCCCTCTGTCCCGTTTCGGATTACTTGTCAGATTCCTGCATCAATCGGGTTTTCTCAGTTTCCTGCATCAATCGGGTTTTCTCAGTTTCCTGCATCAGGCAACTTTCTCAGCACCCGGATATTTCCAAGTGAATACCATCCATCCTGCTGCAATCCTTCCATGGCCAGCTTCACCCTGGGCTCCATGGCTGCACCGTCTATGATTCCTGCCTGCATTTCATAAATGCCCTCTGGCATATCCGCGGGAATGACAAGGGATCCGTCGTGGACGCTGTCGCCGGGCAGCCATTTCAGGATGTCGGCATCCGTTGTGAAAACCCTTGCATCTTTTTCGTTCATCAGCCTGAGAGCAAACCGGAACGGTTTATAGCAAGGAGCCACCCCACTGTTTTCAATCCAGCACGAGTATTCCATCGATCCGCCTGCTTCAACAGTTTCCGGGTAAGTGAACCTTCTCAGCGCAAGCCTGTATCCCATTCTTTTGAGCCATCTGTCAACTTTGTCCTTCCAAACGGCAGGAATCGGCGATGACTTCGCGTTGAAGGTTGATATATGCCATTTCAGGGATTGGGCAATGATATAGTCGATGTCCCATCCCATGTCAAGCCAGTGGGAAACCACCCAGCACACTTCGAATGACACCGGCGCCTTCATCCATGCATCCTGCATCCCGGAGCAGATGATCTGCCTTGGATACAGATCGAGCATATGTGACCAGCTTCCCGAATCAAAGTCCTTGAAGTCTCCAAAGCATGGCGCACCGTCCCTCGAATCTCCCAGGCAGTCTCCCCGATAGCCCACATTGGCTTTTGACAAGGCATACCGGTTGCTTTCCCCGTCATACAGCATGGTCAGGATCGGAGTTTTCTTGAAATTGTCAACATAGGCATCGACAAGCGCTTTCATCGTGACATCGGCAAGGAGATCCGTCCCCTCCCCTTCCCCCCATGCCCCGATCAATGCCCCGTCAATGCTTTCAAGATCCGGGTGCCCGTCATAGCGCTTTCCCAGTTCCCTGATGAGCCCGCCGAAATGCTGAAGGTATCGGGGATCTTCAGGATTGACCCTCCATTTTTTCTCAGGCCATTCCGTCCGCTCCCCCACGATTTGACGATACCAGTCCGGAACGTCGTCGTCGTCATCGAACAGCCCGTGAGGGGCGATTCGGAGCATCAACGACTGTTTTCTCGATTTGGCCGTTTCCAGTGCCTTGTCGATCACATCCCAACTGTACCGCCCTTTTTCCGGCTCAATGAACTTCCAGTAAATTCGAAAATAAGCAATTGACGTCATGGGATGGTCGATATTCTCGAGACTTCCCTTGTATTCCTGATACGCAAGCGGAAATCCTTCCGTCCATGTTCTTCCTTCGTTCAGGGCATCTCCATTGAAGCGCTGAAATGTGGTGAATCCCATTCCGGGATTCACAAGCACGTCATCGATGGTTTTGGGTCTGACAACAAGTGTTTTCATGTTCAGCACAGCTTTCCGCCATGTATGAAGCGCAGCAGGTTCTTCCGGTGAATCTTGTCGACGACATCCTTGTCCAGACCCAATTTGTCATAGACCTTGCGATCCCTTTCAATCCATTCAGCGGTCCATTCAATACCATAATCATTTGCCATGCTGTCTGAACCGAAAATGACATTATCCTCGACGGGATAACCGACGGTGAACAGCTTTGTCAGCGCCTCTTCACGATAGATCGGCGGGGTTCCCGGCGTCGTGTCGATGAACATTTCCGCCGACAGATCCGATCGATGTGCCAGTGAATGCTGAACCTTCCCGTACACTGCGATGTTTTCATCACACCATGGCCACGAAATATGGGCCAGCGCAAACCGCAATCCCTTGATTTCTTCAAGCGGCTCGAACCCGACAGGACGATTGTATTGCGAGGATGGCTGTCCATCCCAGAGGATGCCCGAATGGAACAGGATCGGCCTGCCATTCGCCGCGATGAACCGATAGACTTCCATTGCCTTCACATCACCCGGGAAAAAGCGGCTGCAGATGATTTTGAAGCCAAGGACCCCTCGTTCGCACGCATAGGCAACCTGTTCGATGGCATCTTCTTCTAGCGGGTCAATCCAGTAAAACGGAAACAAATCCGGGTCGCCTCCACACCATTCGAACAGATTATCCAACCGCTCTTCTTTGGTTTCAGCCAATCCGTCCGGATAAAATGT
This sequence comes from uncultured Oscillospiraceae bacterium, assembly GCA_964522755.1. GTDB lineage: Bacteria > Bacillota > Clostridia > DSM-8532 > DSM-8532 > JAEWSN01. The sequence goes on from CAZFWQ010000393.1 coordinate 3,305, forward strand.
GGCCGGACGCAATGACAACAAGACCCCGCCGCTGACTCCGGCCGCTTTCATTTTCGCCTTCAATCCCGCCGTGTCCGCATTTCCCCTGCCAATGTGGATGTGTCCGTCGTAAATCATACCGATTCCTCCCTGTTATTTTGGATTATTGTCACTTGATTCCGGTTATCGCGAACAACACGATGCTGCCGTGTTTTTCGGGTTGATGCCTTATTGTGATGCTGCT
>CAZFWQ010000394.1:0-3518 GCA_964522755.1 uncultured Oscillospiraceae bacterium
TGGCGGGGGAAGAGAGCATGCGCAGCGGCAAAACCGTCTGCCTGGGAGGATGTGACGGATGATTCGGCTCGAGTTGACGGCGGGAGACACCGACCGTTGCTTCCATATCCAATCCGGCGACTTGATGGCGGATCCCGCGGCAAACGCTGCCGCAAACGGATTTGACGCGCGCATCATCCTGCCTTGCGGACTGCAGGCTTTCCTGGAATTGTATGACTGCGCCGGACAGCTGCGGATGCAAGGCGTTCGATATCAATCCGGTTCAAGCACCTGGACCTCCACGGCGCCAAGCTCCGGCCCGCCCTGTTTCGGGAAGTGGTCCTGGTTTCTTGCGCTTCGCAATATCAGCGCCATTGCGCTGGACCACTTTGAGCCGCTGACTGCCATTCTGGAACTGAATGCCGCGGTTTGTCCCATTCCGGATGAAAAGACGGATGACATCGGCAGTGCGGAAGCCTTGGATGTCAGCGGAACCGACTTGCCGCTTCCATCCGATGATCCGGACGGCTTCTTCTGGCTGGCCGGTGATCTGCACCAGCACTCCACACGCTCGGACGGCGTTCTAGACCCCGACGAACTCTTCCGGCTCAACAGGACCCGCGGCCATTCCTTCATGGCCCTTACGGACCACCAGTGTTTCCATTCCGAGCAGAGGGTGCGGGGCATGGTTGTCCTGAGCGGTCTGGAGGTGACCACGCCGGTTGGCCATCTGAATTGCCTGGGCCTTGGGGAATGGCCCGGCATGCTTAGGGATGGGGCGGCAGCCGATGATTTCGCAGGGTGCGCATGGTTCGGGAGGCAAGTCCCGATCTGGCGGCAGCGGGGAGCCCTGCTAGTTCTCAACCATCCGTGCTTTTCACCTTGGCAATGGCGTTGTGGTGGCCTCGATCCCCCATGGTTCGATGCGCTGGAGATTCTCTGCGACCCGGGTCATCCCGGCAGTGCGGCGGCAAGCGAAGCCGCGCTGGATTTATGGAACCGGCTGCTGGACCGCAGCTGGCGGGTTCTGGGCGTTGGCGGAAGCGACTTCCATGACCGGCCCGGCGACCCGGGATGGCCGACGACTTTTGTCGGCGGCACGGAACGCAGTCCTTCAGGCGCAGATCTCCTTTCCGCCATCAGGACCGGACGGATGGCGGTCGGATGCAGTTTCAGGCCCGAGCTCAGACTGGTTTTCCGGAAAGGGCATCGCACACTCTCGTGGCAGCCGCTTATCCACCGTCACCCGGGCATTGGCCCGGATGGACGGGATTCCCTTGCGCCTGGACAGAATTCCCTTGCACCTGTTCATTGCGCGCTTGTCATCCAGGGCCGGGAAGCCGACTGCCGTGTCATCGACCCCGCTCAAAAGAGCTTTCCATGGTTCAGCCTGCCTGTTTTCCCTTTTCTGGCCGATGGAAGCGGCAAACCCGGGGAGGAGGCCTGGGTGCGGCTCGATTGCCGTGACGGGAAGGGCCACCTCATCGGATTCACGAACCCGGTCAGGATTTCAACGCGGGGAACGTGAATTTCCCTTCATCGCGCTTATGCGTGATTCGTGGTTCGCATGGCGCAAATGCGCAATGACATGCAGGATTCCGATATGGTAGAATGATATGGTGGTGCGATTTCCACAACTTCAACAAAGTCCGTTCCCACGAATAAAGGGCGTATGAGACACATTAAATTGTATCCGGACCGCAAGGAACAGGACGATTCGATTTCAACAAGCGCTTCCGGACAGGTTGATACGGATCATCACCTGCCCCGTGAATCGAAGCCCCGGATGGATCGGGCCCGCCGTACACTTCTTGCAGTCTGCTGCCTCATCATCGCAATTGTAGTTTTCGATGTCGGAAAGACACTGCATGCATACCGCCGTGATGACAATCTGTACCGGGACCTGAGGGCTGCCACCGGGGACGCCTTGCGCGACAGTGGGACTCCTTCCTCATTTTCAGAAATTGATGCCAGTTCCGCCCCACCGGATTCATCGCCGGGTCCGGCAGCGCCATCCGCGTCATCCAGAGAACCCGGCACCGTCACGGAGCTGGTGCCGGTATCGGGCGAAGCTGTCCGCGATGATTCGGCGGAGCCCGTATCCCCATTTTCGGTGCTGGCCGGCGACCCCTGGCAGCTTGACGCAGCCGGCCGGCTTTCCCGGTATGCGGAGTTGTGGGCCAGAAATGCCAACATGGCCGGTTGGCTCAGGATCCCAGGCTTCAGGAAGGAAATCTCTTATCCCGTCATGCAGGCTGCAGACAACGAATGGTACCTCACCCATGATTTCTACGAAAACAAATCCCAGGCCGGCTCGATTTTCCTGGATTCCGATAATCGGAGGGACCTGCCGGGTCGCCACATGATTCTGTACGGGCACGCCATGAAGGACATGTCCATGTTCGGCCAGCTGAAAGACTATCCCCGCAAGCCGGAAGACAATACGGAAAGACGGACCGTCCTATTGGACCTGATGGCCGCCCGCCTTGAATACGAAGTATTCTCAGCCTATTATACGGTCGCCGGGGACAATTACCGGCAGACCGGGTTCAAGGATGACGCGGCATTCCTGGCATACCTCCGGCAACTGTCTGAAAAATCCGCTCATGATTACGGCGTCGTCCTGTCACCGGAAGATAGGATTCTGACCTTGTCAACCTGTGACGACTCGGTTTTCAAAGATGGCCGGTCAGTCCTGCATGCCCGCCTGGTCCGCATGACAATTTTCGACGGGTCCCAGGGGACTGACGTGTTTTCACCACAGGAGAAGGAAAAGAAGCCGGTCGTCATTTCTGCGAATGTGTATCTTGACAAACTGGCCCTGTACCATCCTGCCGGAAACACAAGTCAGGGCGGCATCGGGATCATCCCGGAAAATGCCAGGCCTGCGCAGTCCGGACAGGCTGAAGATGCGATGCCTCCCGCGAGCTGGCTGGAGGCACTGTTGTCTCCTCCCTTTCAGGCACAAGGCAAAAACTACACGGCGGTTCTACCCGACATTGACCAGGTCTGGCTCCAGGCAACCTTATCGGATCCAAAAGCCCTGATGCTTGTCAAACTCAACGGGGCCGCCGTGAAACCGTGGTCACGCCTGAGCCTGCCTGCAGGCCCGAATACCCTGACAATCCTGGTGACATCGCAGGATCATCTGTACATGCGGCTTTATACCCTGATAATCCAAAGAGTGGGAAATCAGGAAGCACCCCCCCCTGTGGTCCCATGAAGCATGATTATGGCGTCGCCCTTTGAAAGGCGCCGCCCGTATGACGCACGCCCACAGCGCACATAAAAAAGAAGGGGCTGTCTCAAGAATCATTCAGATCATTGATAGACAGCCCTTTCTTCTTGGGCAGAAACCATCATCCAGGTCATTGCACCTTCGCATGAAGATGCTGTGGCACGGCAGCATTGCGTCATTGACGCGCAAAGCGCTTCCTGGACAGCAGCACGATGGAAACCAGCAACAGGACGCCCAGCAGAATCCGGAGGAGTACGCCGTGATCTCCTGTCGCCGGGTTGGCGGTCGTGACAGGGGCCTC
>CAZFWQ010000395.1:0-847 GCA_964522755.1 uncultured Oscillospiraceae bacterium
CCCATCGCCATCACGCAGGCCGTATCCGTGTTTGTGACCGGTCCCGAAGCACCGGCGGATTCATCCAAGAACGTGCCGAAGATCATTGTCTACAGCTATTCCGCAGATCCGGCCCTGGTCACGGCGGGCAGCGAGTTTGACCTGAACCTGACGTTCATGAACACGCACGCCGTGAAATCCATCCGCAACATCAAGGCGAACTTCACTGTGAACGAAGCGTCCAGCGAAACCGGCAGCGTGTTCACGCCGGTCGGAAGCAGCAACACGTTCTATATCGACACGATCGCGCCAAAGGAAACGGTGGAAAGGAAAATCCGGCTATATACCATTCCGGACGCCAAGTCGAAAACATATAATGTCACCATTTCCTTTGACTACGAGGACACGGACGGCAATCCGTACAAGACGGACGAAGTCATCGGCATCCCTGTCTACCAGCCATCCCGTTTTGAGATCAGCGAGCCCTCCTTCCAAACGGACATGACGGTCGGCCAGCCGGCGCCCGTCAGTTTTGAGATGTACAACCTGGGAAAAACCATCCTCTACAACGTGAAGATGAAAGTGGTCTTCGAGCCCGAGGGCATCATCGACGTGACGCCGAAGAGCCAGTACTACGGCAATTATGACCCGGGGAAAAACGAATACGCCGAAGTGACGCTGAACCCGATGATGGCCGGAACCGCAAGCGGCAAGATCATTGTCACATATGAATCGGCAACGGGAGAGGTCCAGGAAGCCGTCAAGGATTTCTCCGTCAATGTTATCGAAATGCCTCCGATGCCGGATAATCCGGGTGAAGTGATCGGCCCCGACGGCAAGCCGGTCCCATTGGGTCCCGACGGACAGC
>CAZFWQ010000395.1:865-3509 GCA_964522755.1 uncultured Oscillospiraceae bacterium
AAGGCATTGCTGCAAAGGTCATCGGTTCAATTTGGGGCAAGATAGGCATCGCCGTCGTTGTATTGGGCATCGTCGTCGTCATCATCCTTCGGATTCGCAAGAAGAAGAATGAGAAAGGACTTGAATTCTGATGAAGCTGCTCGACCTGCTCGGACTGAGCATCAAGAACCTGTGGCGCCACAAGGTCCGGACATTTCTCACGGTCATGGGCGTCATGATTGGAGCGGGGGCCATCGTCGTGATGATTTCCCTCGGGCTTGCCATGAGCAAGAATTTCGAGACGCAGGCATCCCAGATGGGCAGCCTGACAATCATCCAGATCATGAACTGGAATCAGGGCGGGAAAACAGCCGACGGCAAGGACATTCCTGTCCTGGATGACGCGATGATAAAAAAAATCAGCCTGATGCCGGGTGTTGAGATGGCCACGCCCCTGATGGATTTGCAGCTGAAGGCGATGGCTGGAAAATACACATCCTATTTCTATGTGATGGGAGTCAAACCGGAAGCGCTGGACCATCTTGGCCTGATGTTGACGGATGGCTCCTTCTTCACTGATAAAGACACGAATGTGCTGCTGGCGAACCAAAACCTGGCGCAGCAGTTCTATGTTTCCAATCCACGGCGATGGGAACCCGCCCCGGCGGATTTCAACCTGATGAATGAGAAGGTGACCGTGTCGGTCGACATGATGTACGGCGAGAAGCTCCAATCGGGCCAGAAACCTGCCAAGATTCCCGCCAAGCCCGTCAAGATGCGCGTTTCCGGGTCTCTCGGCATTTCCGGCAGCCAGTATGACTACACCATTTTCATGCCGTTGGAACAAGTCAAGAAACTGAAGGCGGAGCAGGACAAGTTCAACAAGGCCAATGGCCTTCCGGACAGCGGCGGCGGCATGGTCTACGCGAAGGCAGGCGGCGTCACCACCCCCAAGGGATACACGCAGGCCGTAGTCAAGGCGAAGGACATGGACGCGGTCTCAAGGGTGTTCGAGACCATCAAGGCCCTCGGATACGAGGCGTACAGCCCCATCCAGATGATAGACGAGATGAAGAAGCAGTCCGCGGGCCTCCGTCAGATCCTCGGCGGCATCGGCGCCATGGCACTCCTCATTGCGGCCATCGGCATCACCAACACCATGTATATGTCCATTTATGAACGCACGCGGGAAATCGGCATCATCAAGGTCATCGGGGCCCGATTGGCGGACATCCGCCGCCTTTTCATGGTGGAAGCAGCCTGGATTGGCATTTTCGGGGGAATCACCGGGGTGATTTTCAGTTGGGCGGCCTCCCTTTTCCTGAACAACTCGAACATCAACATCATGGGCGGCAACCAGATGTGGGGCCCAGACGGGGTGACCAGGCTTCCCATTTCCTATATCCCCTTGTGGCTGATGGCGGCTGCATTCGGATTTGCCATTGCCGCCGCGCTGATCGCGGGATTCTTTCCAGCGCGCAGGGCCATGCGGCTCAGCGTCATGAAGGCGCTTGTGCAGGACTGACGGGCAGTGTGGCCGCGATACCGCATCATGTACCGCAATTGGCGAATGATCCCGGATTTGACGAGTTGCCCCGGATTTGACGAATGCCGTCTGAATGATATTGTTTCGAATATTCCTTATTGAAATAAAACCGGTGTAATTCCGGTTTTATTTATTTTTCGGTTTAATTCATTTTTTATTAGTGATATACTGATCCAGTGTACTGTTCGGGAAGCAATATGTGCTGAAACCCGCTTCTCGGAACCACTGGCAGAAGAAACCCGCACAGGAGGCATTCTATGATCAACACGAATAAAGAAAATGACCTGGTCACGGCAATGGATATATCTGCAGAACCTGAAATGAATGAAATAGACGCCTTTGACACAAATGAAATGACAGAAAAACAATCCGAAACCGCTGCGGTTTCCACGAAAAAAACAGTGAGATCCAAAAAGGCGCCAAAGACTGAAAAGCCCGCAAAGTCTGCCAGGCAGTCCAAAACAGGCCGCAAGGCGATTGCAGCGAAGGTTGCAGCAAAGGTTGGCAAAGAGGCGGCATCGAATTCGATTTCCGCGCCAAAGAAACGCGGGCGCAAACCAAAGAACGAACCGGCAGCATACGCACCTGCCGGCGATGCGGCATTCGCTGCAAACGAAGAGCCGGCCGCAGTCGTGGCGCCCCGGAAGTCGGGACGCCCCAAAGGCAGCAAGAACATTGTCGCCGAAGCCATCACGGTCAACGCCACAGCCGTTCCGTCCAAGCGCGGCCGCAAACCCAAAATCAAGGACTCCTCCCTTTCATCAGACGTCGAAGCTGTTTCCACCACGCCGTCCAAGCGTGGCCGCAAACCCAAAACCGCAATCGTGACAGTTCCGGTCGATGCCGTCGTCGTCGCGAAAATACCGGCGAAACGCGGCCGCAAACCAAAAATCGCCGCCATTGCCGCTACAACCGGCGTTCCCGCGGCCCCCGCCGTTCCGGCGAAACGCGGACGCAAACCCAAGGCTCAGTCCGATGCGGTTCCGGTCAATGAAGAGATGGCTCCGTCCGTTGCCGCCGATATTGTCAAAACACCGGCGAAACGCGGCCGCAAGCCCAAAAGCGCCGACATTTCTGTTCCTGCTGTCACGAAGGTTCAAGCCGACATCCAAGGCACCA
>CAZFWQ010000396.1:0-383 GCA_964522755.1 uncultured Oscillospiraceae bacterium
GAAGGCATGCTGGGGGATGTCTCGGGCCGGAAGGTCCTCTGCCTTGCCGGAGGCGGTGGGCAGCAGTCGGCGGCTTTCGCGCTGATGGGGGCGGACGTGTCGGTTCTGGATATTTCAGACTCCCAATTGGGACAGGACAAGATTGCAGCCGGACATTACGGGGTAAGCCTTGATTTGATCCAGGGAGACATGCGGGATCTGTCTTGTTTCAGCGACAATGCGTTTGACATCGTATGGCAGCCGTACTCTATCAACTTCGTGCCGGATGCCAGAATGGTGTTTCATCAGGTTTCCCGCATCATCCGAAATGGCGGGCTTTATCACTTCATGTGCGCGAACCCCTTTACATGGGGAATGACCGAAAACGACTGGAACGGGAATGG
>CAZFWQ010000396.1:393-1976 GCA_964522755.1 uncultured Oscillospiraceae bacterium
GCTACACGATGAAGCACCCTTATGCCGACGGAATTTCCGCGACCTATCCGGATCAGGATTGGGTTTACGACCAGACCACGACGGATAAAATCCAGGAACCGATGGAATACCGGCAGACATTGGGCAGTTTGATCAACGGCCTGCTGGAAGAGGGTTTCCACCTGTCGCAAATCAAGGAAATCACAGCGGACTATTTCGAGCCCGAACCGGGAACCTGGGGGCATTTCACATCCGTTGCGCCGCCATGGATCAAGTTCTGGTCGCATTACCAGGGAGACAGCACCCTTCTCAGTACCTGATGGGGTCTTTGGCGGTGACACGCCTGACGATAAGCAAGAGGAACAGCCCGACAACAAGGAAGACGATGATGGACCCGATCGCCCACAGAATCCCGTTCTGCTCAGCCAGCCTGGCCTCGAATCCATGGTTCACGTACCAGTTGTGGGCACGAAATGAAATGGTGCCGAATACCAGCGGGCCGACGAAAGTGGATGTGCGGCCGGCAACCGAAAGGAATCCGAAAAACTCCGCGGTTTTCGTGACAGGGGCAAGCTGGCTGACCATGGTCCGGCTGACCGCCTGGACGCCCGACAGCGAGAAGCCCGCAAAGAAACCGATTACGTAAAACCATGAGATGTCCTTGATATACAGAAGGACGGTTACCGAGGCAATGAGGATCAAAAGAGAAATGATGATGGCTTCCTTGCTGCTTTTCTTGTCTGAAATGCGGCCGAAAAGCAGTGCGCCGCCGGAACCGGCAGCCTGTATGAGGATGACGAACAGAATGAGCTGGGTCTGTTTCATGCCGAACAGCGTGGCGCCGATGATGGCGGCAAAGTCCATCAGCATCATGATGCCGTCGTTGTAAATCAGGAAGGCGACCATGTACTTGATGAATTCCTTATAGCTTTTGATGGAACGGAATGTCATGGCCAGCTTTCTGAAGGCCAGGCCGATGGTGAACTTTTCCGTCTGCACTTGCGCCGGATCATGCTTTTCCTCGACCCAGAGGAAGATCGGGATGGATGATATCAAGTAAAACACGGCCGTGATCAGGAAGGCAAAAGGGATTGCCTGGTTCCCGACCAGCTGGATTGGCAGAAGAACAAGCAGGAGCGCGATGATTCCGCCGACCATGCCGAACGCCCAGCCCTTGCCGGAGACGGACCCAACCGATTCAGGCGTGGAGACATCCGTCAACAGCGCGTCGTAGAACACCTGAGCCCCCCGGTACCCTATTTCGGCCATGATGAAGAAGAACATGCCCTTGAACACATCGCCCTTGCCGACAAAAAACAAGGCGGCAGTGAAGACGACGGACAAGGCCGTAAAACCCATGAGGAATTTTTTCTTGGATTTCGTATAATCCGCTATGGCGCCCAGAATCGGTGAAACGACAGCCACAATGATGGCTGCGATTCCGACGGAGAGGCCCCAGAGACGGGTTCCTTCCGCGCCGCCGACGACCACGTTTTTGAAGAATGCGGAGTATACGGCCAGAAGGACGACGGAAGCATAGGCGGAATTGCCGAAATCGTACAAATACCAGGATCTGCGTGCTTTTTTGGCACTTGCGACAACCA
>CAZFWQ010000396.1:1986-3480 GCA_964522755.1 uncultured Oscillospiraceae bacterium
CCATTTGTTTCATATCAAGCTCCTACTCCGAAAATATTACCGGAAAATGATCAGAAGCCATGAAAGCCTCTGTTCCCCTGCGTTCCATTGTATGGATATGTGTGGTGAATAGCAAGTTCCATACGAAATTTTAACAGTTCAACAAGAAATAACAGCAAGCCCCATACGTAATTGGAGCCGGCCGGCATTTGTCGACATTGAGAAGAGCGACACCAAGCCCTATAATGAAAAAAGGAGGCGTTGGTTGTGTTCCAGAATATCAGGCAATTGCGTACCTATGATAACGAATTCAAAAGTGATGCAGTCCTGGCAGTCGAAACCGGGTTGCACGCAGATTGTGGGAACCATGGAAATCATTGTGGTCATTATATGTGCGGTCATTCTTGATTTATTATTTGGCGATCCTCATTGGCTCCCTCATCCGGTATGCCTGATCGGAAACGTGATAGGTTTTTTGGAAAAGAATATCAGAAGGATGCTGAAAAAGGAATTTGTCGGAGGAATGCTGCTGTCGCTGATTGTTGGAACGCTTAGTTTTTGCATCCCCTTTGTCATATTGCTCTTTGCATACAGGGTGCATTTTTATCTGGGACTTCTGGTCGAGATTTATTTTTGCTATCAGATATTGGCCTTCAAATCCTTGAAAACCGAAAGCATGAAGGTATATCACCCTCTCATGAAGGGGAATCTGGCCGAGGCAAGAATGTATTTATCCTACATTGTGGGAAGAGATACCCAGGACTTGGATGCAAAGGGAATCATGAAGGCTGCCGTTGAAACAGTGGCCGAGAACACAACGGATGGGGTTGTCGCACCACTGATTTTCATGGCGGTCGGTGGTGCTCCTCTTGCTTTCCTGTATAAAGCCATCAATACGATGGATTCCATGATTGGCTATAAGAATGACAAGTATTTTTATTTCGGTAAATTTGCAGCTCGGATTGATGATGCGGCGAATTTCATCCCTGCTAGAATCGCAGCCATGGCGATGATCATCGTTTCGTATTTTTTAAGGCTTGATACAAGAAACGCAATAAAAATTTACATCAGGGACAGAAAAAAACACAAAAGCCCAAATTCAGCGCAAACAGAATCGGTATGTGCCGGTGCGCTTGATATTCAGCTTGGAGGAGATGCTCGTTATTTTGGAAAGCCAGCCAAAAAGCCCACCATAGGTGACGACACAAGGGAAATACAGCCTGGAGATATCATTCTTGCGAATCGCCTCATGTACGCCACGGGTATTTTTGTTGCACTGTTGGCAATTGTTGCAAGAGGTGCAATATGGAAATGAAAACGCATGGGGGGGATATTTACACATACGAAAAAGCAAAAGGCGCCATCCCCATTGATTTCTCAGCCAATATTAACCCGATGGGCTTGCCAAGAGGGGTTAAACGGATATTAAAGAATTCCATTCAAAGATATGAAGCTTATCCCGACATAGACTGCAATGATCTGGTAAATGCCATCAGCCTATATGAAAATGTAAGT
>CAZFWQ010000397.1:0-3478 GCA_964522755.1 uncultured Oscillospiraceae bacterium
AACAGGGTATATGAAGCATATAAGGTTCTGGGATTCAACTTTACGGCGCTTGACATCCGCGGTTACCGCACCGGCAGCATGAATGTCGGTCTGTAGGGAAGGACGGCTTGCAGAAGATGAGTATCTGGAGGCGGATCTGGGGTCCTGAAAAAACGAAGCCGCGCATGATGGCCGTTGAATTCCTGAAGTATGTCGGGCCCGGCCTCCTTGTCACGGTCGGATTCATCGATCCGGGCAATTGGGCATCCAACGTTTCTGCAGGTGCGCATTACGGATACACTTTGCTGTGGGTCGTTTCCCTGTCCACAATCATGTTGATTTTCCTTCAGCACAATGCCGCCCATCTGGGCATCGCCACCGGTTTCTGCCTGTCTGAAGCCGCCACCGGCTTCCTGCCGAAACCGGTAAGCCGCATTGTTCTTGGTTCAGCCGTCCTGGCATCCGTTTCGACGGCACTGGCGGAAATACTCGGCGGCGCCATCGCACTTCGCATGTTGTTCAACATCCCGCTGCGCATCGGGGCGACCATCCTGACTGCATTCGTGCTGTGGATGCTTCTGTCGAATTCATACCGGAAAATCGAAAGATGGATCATCGGTTTCGTTTCGATCATCGGCCTTTCCTTCATCGTGGAAATAGCCATGGTGAAGGTGGATTGGCCGATGGCAGCTGTTTCATGGGTCACCCCGTCCATACCGCAAGGGGCCATCTTCATCATCATGAGCATTCTTGGCGCTGTCGTCATGCCGCATAACCTTTTTCTCCATTCGGAGATCATTCAAAGCAGGCAGTGGAACCTGGAAGAACCGGCTGTCATCAAACGGCAGCTGCGTTTTGAATTCATGGATACGTTGTTCTCCATGCTGATTGGCCTGGCCATCAACAGTGCCATGATTCTGCTGGCCGCGGCCACTTTTTTCAAGAACGGCGTAATGGTGACTCAGCTTGAACAAGCGGTTGAACTGTTGAAACCGCTTCTGAACAATGCCGCTTCCGTCATATTTGCCGTCGCCCTTCTGTTTGCGGGTGTGGCGTCTTCGGTAACCGCCGGCATGGCCGGAGGGAGCATTTTTGCCGGGATGTTCAAGGAGCCCTACGATATCCGGGACAAGCACACGAAATGGGGAGTGGGGATCACCTTCATCGGCGCGCTGGTTTTGATTTTTTTCATCACCGACCCATTCAATGGCCTGCTCATATCGCAAATGCTCCTGAGCATCCAGCTGCCTTTCACCGTGGTGACCCAGTTGTATCTGACGTCGTCAAGGAAAGTCATGGGAGATTACGCCAACCATGGTGTGGAGAAGCTGATGTTGTGGCTGATAGCGATTGTCGTGGCTGTCCTGAACGGGATTCTGCTGTTTTCGGTCTTCATCTGACGGTAGAGCGCTCCAGGCCCGGGTTCAATTCCATTGCCCGGTTTCAATTCCATTGTTCGGTTTCATTTCCATTGCTCGGTTTCATTATCTTTGCCGGTATCATTATCTTAGCCCGGGTTCATTATCATGGCCCGAATTCATCCGGCAACGGTAATTGTTTCAAACTGAATAAACATAATATGAATCGATCATGGACTTGAATCATTCCATTCACTGGCATATAATCGTATCAACGGTGCAAAACCTTCCGGGTACATGCATCGCAACAGATACCAATCGCAGGAGGTGTTTTGCAAATGGGAGACAAGAGTCCAAAAAACACGCAGAAACTGAAGAAAAAGCCTGAAGTCAAGAAAGCCGCACCTGCAGCCGCTTCAGCCGCTGCTCCGGTCGCACCGGGAAAGAAACCGAAATAATCGGGCCCTAGCGCTTTGACAATCATAAGGTTTCATATTCATCGGGTCTTCGCATTTTGCAGGACCGAGCATGCCTGTTGGGACCGTGATTGTTTTCAAGCTCCTGCACGGGAACCGGAGAGAATCTCGGAATATCAGACATGTTGTGCTTTCTGCACTTGGCCGGTTCGTTCTGCGAACCGGTTCTTATTTTGTCCGTTTTAGCGCACCATCAATTCTTCAATACTTCGCTATGTGTTTGCACCGTCAGTGCATGGTATTTGCTTTGTTTTTATTCCGTCAACGCTGCGATTCTGTGCCGCATTTGCACTGTCAATACTTCATATATACTCCATGTCTTAATATGAAATATAATTATTATTAATTCGGTAGGATTTATAAAGAAAATATTGACAGCTAAGATGACCAGCGGTAAAATAAGAAATAAACTATGGAGCAAGCCATTCTCAAGGAGGATGCAGATGGAAAAAATCGCAAAAAACCTTACCCAGCTGATTGGAAACACACCGCTGATGGAACTTGGAAAGTTTTCACTTTCTCAAAATCTCGGGGCACGGGTAGTGGGCAAGCTGGAATACTTCAATCCGTCAGGATCCGTCAAATGCCGCATCGGCAATGCCATGATTGATGCTGCTGAGAAAAACGGGTTTCTCAACAAGGATTCGGTCCTCATCGAACCAACAAGCGGCAACACGGGCATCGCCCTGGCCTTTGTCGCAGCGGCAAAAGGATACCGCCTCATATTGACCATGCCGGAAACCATGAGCGTTGAACGGCGCACCCTTCTCAAGGCCTATGGAGCAGAACTCGTGCTGACGCCAGGCTCCGAGGGTATGAAGGGCGCCATACGCAAGGCAGAGGAACTGGCGGCTGTCACACCCAATTCGTATATCCCGCAGCAGTTCAAGAATCCGGCAAATCCGGAAGTGCACCGCAAGACAACGGCTGTCGAGATACTGCGTGATACCGACGGCAGGGTGGATATTTTTGTGGCCGGCGTCGGAACAGGCGGCACGATAACAGGCGATGGCGAAGTGCTGAAGCAAAATCTGCCTCATGTGAAAATCGTGGCTGTTGAACCGGCAGACTCCCCGGTGCTATCAGGCGGCAAACCCGGTCCGCATAAAATCCAGGGCATAGGGGCCGGTTTCATCCCGGACGTGCTCAATCGGGACATCATCGATGAAATCATCCAGGTCCGGAATGAAGATGCATTTGAAACCGCGCGCTCCATTGCCAGGACGGAGGGACTCCTAGTAGGCATCTCGTCCGGTGCGGCCGCCTTTGCAGCCGCGCAGCTGGCCAAACGTCCGGAGAATATGGGCAAGACCATAGTCGTCATTCTGCCGGACAGTGGTGAACGATATATGTCAACTCCACTCTTCCAGGAAGGATGAAGTTGTTTTTGTGTATTACAGGCAGGTGATTGCCATTTTATTCAAGTTGTCATAGCGCCACCAAGGTATCCCGCACATATCCCGCAAAGGTCAAAAGCCGCAGAAACCGCTTGACAATCGGATTCCCTGCCGCTACAATTAGTCTTGTCCCAAAAACCGTCTTTATGGCGGGGATCATGGCCCCATGGTCAAGCGGTTAAGACTCTGCCCTCTCACGGCAGCTACAGGGGTTCGAATCCCCTTGGGGTCACCAGGAGTGGGGTATCTCGAAAGAGATGCCCCGCAT
>CAZFWQ010000398.1:0-3477 GCA_964522755.1 uncultured Oscillospiraceae bacterium
CCAAACATCGGTTCGTCACAGTACAGGTCAAGCGCTTTCCGGTTTTTCCTGAACCAGGGTACGTATTCCGAAAGGTGGCCGGTGGACTCGGTCATGAAATACCCGAATTGACGGAACACTTCACCGCGCACTTTTTCATTGACATAGTATTCGGGCTGTTCGAATTTTTCCCGCAGGATAGGGTATAGATCCTTGCCTTCATGCATCAGCTTCGTGAACCAGCCCATATGGTTGATACCCGCGCAGGTGAAATCGATTTTGGCTTTCGGAACGCCTGTGTATCCAGAGATGAGGTCGAGTGTCGTCTGCACCCCGTGGCACAGTCCGACATAATTGATCTTCGTTTCGCCGAGGGCCCAGCAGATCATGGCCATCGGGTTCACGTAGTTCAGCAGTATGGCGTTCGGGCACAACTCTTCCATGTCGCGCGCCATGTCCAGTATCACGGGTATGCTGCGGAGCGCCCTGAATATCCCGCCGGGCCCCATTGTGTCACCGATGCATTGATCGACTCCGTGACTGAAAGGGATTTTATAGTCCATTTCAAAAGCCTGCATGCCGCCGATCTGAAAGGATGCGATGACATAATCGGCATCACTGAGCGCGTCCCGCCTGTCCGTCGTCACATATACCTGAGATTTCAAACCGTTGTCCCGGATGACTTTGTCCGCGAAGGCCGCTACCTGGGCTGTCCTTGCGGTGGATGGCGCCATGAGGGCGAAACAAGTTTCTTCCAGGGCCGGTGTGGCCATGATGTCCAGCATAAGCGTTTTGCAGAATACGATGCTTCCGGCTCCGATGATGGCAATTTTACGCATTGATATCGCCTCCTAGTAAATATTTCCAATAATGCGATTCTGTCTGCCCGAAAGGGCAACAGCCGGCCCAGTTGACAGCAAATGATTACACGCCCATTATAACAGGCGGAAGACTGCTCTGAAAGGCGTCCGGCTGATTGGCACGTATCCCCGCTCACAGGCAGGTTTCCCTGTTCACAGGCAGGTTTCCCTGATCACAGTCAGGTTTCCCTGGTCACAGTCAGATTTCCCTGATCACAGTCAGATTTCCCTGATCACAGTCAGGTTTCCCCGATCACAGTCAGGTTTCCCCGAACACAGTCAGGTTTCCCCGGCTTATTTTGCGATCAGCAAAGTCCCATGTTTTCGAACAGGTAAAGACCATCCTTCCCCGGAGCCACGATGTCGGGACGGCCATTGCCGTTCAGGTCCGCCACCCAGAAATAGATTCCGCAGCCTGACGCCTGCCCTGCCGGACCGTAGTCGATCACATGCTTTTCGAATTTCCCGCCGTCAATTTTATACCAGTACAGGCCGATGGGCTCATATTCCCCTGGATCTTTCCCGTTGTGGGCCATATAGCGTTTCCCTGTGATGAGTTCCACCTCGCCGTCTCCGTCCAGGTCGGCAAGCCAAAGATCGTGGTACTGCGAAGCGACGGTATCAATGTCATGCTTTATCCAATTCCGGGCTCCCTGCGCATCAATCTTCTGTTCCCACCACGCAAGTCCGTAATCGTGCGCCTGGCCGCATATGAGGTCCATCAGGCCATTTCCGGTGATATCAAGCGCCAGGACCGGCACGCTGGCGCTGCCAAGGTCGAATTCCCGATGGAATGTCCAGGGCGTCTCAAACGGATTTTCCGGCTGCTCAAGCCAGCCGTCCTTGAGGATCACGTCCATTCGGCCATCGCCGTTGAGGTCTCCGAACCCCATGCCGTGTCCGCTGTTTCCTTCGCTGATAACGTATTTTTTGAAGGAACCCGTACCCTTGCCCTTATCATCCACAACGAGTTTGAGAAAGAACTGCGGTTCATTCGGCGTGTTCGGAAAGATCTCCGGCACACCGCAGCGGTCGACATCGATGAAGCGGATAGTTTCGATATTGCTGCACGGTTCGATGAGGTGAGTCACCCATTCCCCGTCGTTCCCGGGATTTTCCCGCCACATGACGCCTTCGCCCCACCAGGAACCGGTGATGATGTCGATATTCCCGTCCCCGTTCACATCCATGCCGTAATCACAGAAATCATGATGATAATACCCATCGAAAAAAACATCGCAGATCTTGTGCTTCTTCGTGAATTCGGGCCCCTCATACCAGAATTCACCGCTGACAATGTCGGGCACCCCGTCATTGTTCACGTCGAGTACCGCCGCAGCCTCGTACTTCACATCGTCCAGCATCCGTTTCCTGAATTTGAGTTCCATCTTTCTCCTCCTTGCGCGTAAGCCGCGGCATCATTGATATGTCGTGCCATCATTTCATGTCGTGCCATCATTTCATGTCGTACCATCATTTCATGTCGTGCCATCATTTCATCTAGTGCCATCATTTCATGTTGTGCCATCATTTCATGTCGGTTCATCGCACATGCCAGTTCATGGGATATGCCGGTTTCATGTCAGTTCATGCCAATGTACTCTTTCACCCTTTTGCAGAAGTACAGGAAATCCCCGCGTGAAATATCAGGTGGAATGAGGTGGTCGAGTGCTGCGATATACCCGTTTCCGGCGAACAGGGAGGAAATCCGCGCCAGTTCGCCATCGATGGCGTCCTTCCCCTTGGCGATTTCCTGTTTGTCTATGCCGCCCATGATGCACAGGTTCGGATACTTTTGCCGGTATGAATTGATGTCGCACCCGGCTGCCACTTCAAAGGGGAAAACAAGGTTGATGCCTGCTTCCATGAAAATGGGAACCAGCTCGGAGCAGTTTCCATCCGTGTCCAGTGAAAAAGCGGGAATGGCATGACGGTCGGCAAACGCACGGATTCTGATGTAGTTGGGCAGCATGAACTCGCGAACCATCTTGGGCGATATGAGGGAGCCATTCTTTCCGGACATGTCTTCCCACATGTGGATGCAGTCGACCTTGACATCCCGGCAGGCCTTTTCATAGATGCTCAGCCAGAAATCGGTCAGACTGTCCATCATGTCGCGGATAAGGTCCGGGTCGTCATAAAAGGAAACGAGCAGGCGCTCGACGCCCATCATGTCACGAAGGGTTCCAAACAAACCATACGGGTACCAGCCCAACTGTACGGCATGGCTTCCTTCATTGCATTTCCTGGCCACTTCGTTCCAGTTGTCCGGGAACCGATCCGGGGATCATGGATTCAAACGCTCTTCTTTCAGGCGCTCCCAATCATGCCTGTCTTTTACAGGGTAATCGATGAACCTGGGGATGCTGGAGCCCTCCTTCCGGATTTCCTGCATGATTCCGTACTTGTCGACGACAATCCGCGTGTTCACGCGTTCTTCCACGATGAAGGACTCAAAAACAGGACTGTATCCGAGATTGATCGGGGGGCATGAAAATCCTTCGTCAAAACCTATCCCGGCATCCCATGCCGTGCCTTTTTCAAGGCCTTCCGCCTCCCAGCGGGCAATCGTCTCCGCCCACGGGCCGAAATCGAAAAAGAACGGCAGTCTGTCCACTTCCCGGCATAGGATGGTGTT
>CAZFWQ010000399.1:0-3470 GCA_964522755.1 uncultured Oscillospiraceae bacterium
CCGCATTCAGGCCGTTTCGGCGCAGGATGTCGCGGATGCCGGTAAAAAGCCTGTCACGCGCCTGCGGATATCCCGCTTCCGCGAAAGTCGGAAACTCAATGCGGTCAAGCAGTGAAATGCCGTTCTCCGCGTTTGCAAGCACCACTGCGCATTTGGTCCCCCCGATGTCAAGCCCGACGATGTGTTTTTTCATGCCGTCCTCCATATTCATCATGCCGCTGCTGTCTTCCATCAGAGTTGAAACAGGCTACAGCTGCGCTTCCATTGTCTCCACGACTGTCTTCAATGTTTTGATGCGGGCATGATACTTGTCATTGGCCTCGACCACAGTCCACGGCGCATGGGAAGTCCCGGTCCGGAAAAGCATTTCATCCACCGCTTCACGGTAAAGATCCCACTTCTCCCGGTTCCGCCAATCTTCATCGGTTATTTTCCAGGTCTTCCATTCCACGGCCTTTCGCTCTTCAAACCGGCGCAGCTGCTCATCCCGGTCTATGTGCAGCCAGAATTTCACCAGTCCGACGCCCGCGTGACTAAGCTGCTCTTCCATCTCGTTGATTTCGCGATAGGCTCTTTTCCAATCCGCTTCCGTGCAGAAACCCTCAACGCGTTCCACAAGGACCCGTCCATACCAGGTTCTGTCCAGTATCGATATGTGCCCGGCCTTCGGCACGGCATTCCAGAATCGCCACAAGTAGTGATGCGCCTTTTCAATGTCATTGGGCGCCGAAACCGGAATCACGTCATACCCGCGCGGGTCCATCGAAGCGGTGAGCCGGCGGATGTTTCCGCCTTTTCCGGCGGCATCCCAACCCTCATACAGCACCATCAGCGGCACTTGTTTCTTGAACATCGCGTTTTCCATGTCCTGGATGCGCTGCTGCCAGTGCTCGAGCTGTTTCTCATACTCGGATTCCGAAAGTCTCAACGACAAATCCACAGTATCCAGTATGGAAATGCGAAGTGCTTCAGGAACGGCAAGTCTCTTCACTGGCAGCCCGGAAGCCTTGGCAGCCGAGTTCTTTTCCCGCAGGGTTACCGCTTCGGAGAGGCCTTCCGCAAGCAGGGTGAGTATCTTGACCGTTGCGAACCGGCGGTCTTCCGCTTCCACCAGGTTCCACCGGGCAGTTTCGGTATCAGTCCGCTCCAGCAGTTTCTGGACGGCCTCCCGCCACTCGTCGTAATGCTTGTTCTGCTGCCAGTCTGCCTTCGAGACTTTCCAGGCCGTGTTGGGATTCGCCTCCATGGCTTCAAACCTTTTTTTCTGCTCCTTCCTGCTGATGTGCAGGAAAAATTTCAAAATGAGGGTGCCGCCATCGGTCAACTGCCTTTCGAATGAATTGACCTCCCTGCAGGCACGGTCGAACAGATGCGGATCGGCTTCTTCTCCATATCCGTACTCCAGCGCCTGAAGACACCATGTCCGGTCAAAAATGGAAAACCGGCCTGCCGCCGGAGTACGAATCCAGAAACGCCACCAGTATGGCCGCATCCGTTCATCCTCGTCGCCCGCTTCGGCCACGTGCACGTTATACCCGCGCGGATCCAGCGCCTGCAGAAGACGGTTGATCTGCGTGCCCTTGCCGGCAGCCTCCCAGCCCTCGAATGCGATGAGGACCGGGATCCCCAAAACCTGTGCCTTTCGCTGCAATTCACCTATCTTGATTTCAAGTTCATCGGACTGTACCTTGAATTCCTCTTTGGTCAGCGACTTGCCGAGATCGAGATCCTTGAGCATAATCTTCCCTCCAGCCGGGATGCGGCTTGAGTCCCCGACAGGCTCTATGTTCCTGGGTTCCTGCCGGCTCCATGTTCCTGAGTCCCCGCCAGGCTCCATGTTCCTGGGTTCCTGCCGGCTCCACGTTCTTGAGTCTCCGCCAGGCTCTATGTTCCGGAGTTCCGGACAACGAATGGGCAATGCTGCCCAGTCAGCACGGCAATCAGGTTTTCAACAGACAGCATGGCCATGTTCGTCGCGGCTTCCGCAGTATGCGCCCCCGCATGCGGCGTGGCCACGACATTGTCGAACCGGAACAGGGGGCTGTTTCCCGGAGGTTCCTCCGCGAAGGCGTCCATGCCGAGTCCTCCGATGCGGCCCTTCTCCAGTGCCGCCAAAAGCGCCGCCTCGTCCATCAGCCCGCCCCGGGCCGTGTTGATGAGGATCACGCCGGGTTTCAGCCGGGAAATCCGTTCCTCGTTCAATAGATTTGCCGTTTGAGGCGTCCATGGCAGGTGTAGCGAAACCACATCGCAACAAGCAAGCAAGTTGTCCAGTTCCATGGGAACGATGCCATTCTGCTCCGCATATGAAATGTCCATCCACGGATCGTAAGCCAGGACGCGCATCGAAAAACCCCGTGCCCTGCGCGCGACGCCCTTGCCGATGGCTCCCAGTCCAAGGATGCCGAGTGTTTTCCCAAATAATTCCACTCCCGTAGTCCTTGGCCAGCCGCCTGCCTTCACCTGCCGGTCCAAAGAGGGAATGTGCCGGGCGACCGAGAGCATCAATCCGAAAGCCAGGTCCGCCACTGCCTCTGAATTGACGCCTGGCGTGTTGGTGACTGTGATGCCCCTGGCGGCGGCAGCCTGCAAATCAACCCGCTCATATCCGACGCCGTAACGCGAAATCACTTTCAGGGATTCAGGGGCATTTTCGAGAACTTTACCAGTAATGTTGTCAAGACCGGCTATCCACCCGTCCACCCCATCAAGCAGAGGAAGGATTTCATTTTCTGTCAAAGGCTTTCCAAAAGGGTTGCAGACGATGTCCGACGCAAAGGCCGAAAGCCTGTCCCATGCTGCCGGAGACCGTTCACGGGTGAAGGATGTCGGGGTTGCGAGGATTTTCATTGGCCGTCCTCCCGCCATTTCGGATTGTCCACGACAACAGGCTTTCCATACCGTTCCAGGACCAGTTTCCGGTATCCCTTTGCCTCGATGGTGCCATAATCGTGTCCTGCATCGGCGCGAAACACGAAAAATGTAGCCAGTGGCTCCGTGCCGGTGTTGATGCTGCGGTGCGCATACCGTTTCGGCACGTATAGCACGCGACCCGGCTCCAGTTCCTCAATGCGCCAGTCTCCTTCGGGATTCTCCATGAGCATCATGCCCTTGCCGCGGATGCACCAGTATACTTCCGCCGTTTCCAGGATGCTGTGGAAGTGCCCTTTCGTCATATGGTACTCCTGGCCCACCTTGCCCGGATAAGTAATGCTCGTACCGAAGGCCAGGTCTCCCGCGTCGGCGGGGGCTCCCAGTTCGTAGAACTCGTATACGAGCGGATTTCCCACATCCAGGACGGCATTGAACGCCGCATCGTCGAAAAACATGCCCCGCATGGCCGAAAGATAGCGTTTCGTGGGGGCGCGTTCCGAAGACATGCCGTCCGTCAGGGAAAAACTGCGGGTGAACGGGATGCTCCAGTCCCAGCCGGGTTGTTTGTCTGCCATATTCGTTTCCTTTCTTGTGCG
>CAZFWQ010000400.1:0-3460 GCA_964522755.1 uncultured Oscillospiraceae bacterium
GGTGCTCACGGTAAATGGCGCGGATGTCGCTTCCGCAGATGGTGGAGCTCTTGGTGCGAATCAGGACCTGTCCGTGACCGGGTTCCGGAATTTCAACCTCCCGCATCTCGACTGTGCTGTTTCCGGGCAAATAGGCGGCTTTCATGGTACTCACATGCATATCCTCCTGTTCATTCTTATGAAATGTTTGACAACAAAGGATTTCCGCTAATAATCCAGGCCTACGGAACCGACATGGCTTCATCCTCGAAGCCAGTCCTGGAAATGACTTCAACCTCAAAACAATGCCATGAGATCAGGCTTCAAACTCAACTTTCAAAGAAACCGCGTATTCACTGCAGTATCCTTCAGGCAGCCGCATCTGCAATCCTTCGGGGGTTTCGGTGAAAGGAAGCGCTTTGCAGCCATCAAGCAGATGAACGGATGCAATCTTTCCGGTCCCCACCACTGCCGTGACTGGTCGTTTCGCACCAAGGGACGTAATGTTGACAAACCCGTCCTCAGGACATTTCAACAAGGTGGCATACAAGATGTCGTCTTTCGTCGTGAAGCGAATATCCTGACCGGTGTAGGGGGCGCGGTTCGTATCGGTGAATGCGCCTTCCACTACTCTAGTGGGTCCTTCCCCGAAAATCGCCCAGGCACGGGTGCCATATATGGCCTCACCGTTTATCTCAAGCCATTTCCCGATATCCCGCAGGATGGCCTTTTCGGGTTCGGGAATGGTTCCATCTGCCTTTGGGCCGATATTCAGCAGCAGAGCTCCGTTTTTACTGACGATATCCACCAGGTCCCCCACGATATCGGCTGATGTCTTGTAGTCCTGGTTTTCGGTATAGCCCCACGAATTCTTCTGCACGGCCGTGTCCGTCTGCCAGAAAAGGCTGCGGATACCGGAAAGCTGACCGCGTTCCACATCGAATATGGCTGCCTGTACCGGGAAGGCGTCGTACTTGTAGTTGATGGCGACGTCGACGCCCCATTCGGCGGCACGGTTGTAGTAATACGCGGCCATCTTTTTCAAGTATGGCTTGAAGGCAAGATTCATGATCCACCAGTCAAACCACAGAACCTTCGGCTGGTATTTGTCGATGATTTCACAGGTGCGAAGCAGCCAATCCTCGAGATAAGCTTCATCAGGAGGATTGGTGAGGTAATTGTCCCAATGGTGTTCGGGACCCGGGCAGCCATGGGCAGGCCCATAAAAATCTTCATAAGCGGGATCGTTCACATCGGAATCAAATTTCCTGCCTTCTCCTAAAAACCACCAATGTTCCGCGCGGTGGCTGGATGCGCAGATGACCATGTCCCGATCCTCGACCGCGGTACGCAGTTCGCCCACCACATCGCGCTTGGGACCCATTTCAGCGGAATTCCATTTAGACAGCTCGCTCTTGTACATCTGGAATCCGTCGTGGTGCTCAGCCACCGGCATGACGAAACGTGCACCGGCTTCGCGAAACAGATCCGCCCATTCGCCTGCGTCAAACTGCTCCGCCTTGAACATCGGGATGAAATCCTTATATCCAAAACGGTTGTGCGGCCCGTGCGCCTTCACGTGGTGATCATACTCGGAACTGCCTTCCGTGTACATGTTGCGGGGATACCATTCGCTCCCGAAAGCCGGCACGCAGTATACGCCCCAATGGATGAAAATGCCGAATTTCGCGTCCTGGTACCATTTTGGAATCCGGACAGTTTCCAGAGAATCCCATGTGTCCGAAAAAGGACCCTGTGCGATGACTTCCTTCACGGACCTCATCATTTCTGTTTTCAATGCCTGATTCTTCATGTTTCCATCCTTTCATGCCCTGGGTCATCATTTCGTCAACCAGGTCCTGCTCTGGATCATCATCTTTTCAACCAGCTCCTGCTTGGGACATCATCTTTTCAACCAGGTCCTGCTCGGGACATCATCTTTTCAGCCCGGAATGATGCCGTCCACATCCCACAAATCGTTCCAATCCTTCGCCCCGTCCCAAAGGAACACCTGCCCCTTGATAAGGCGGCAAGCCGCTTCAACGGTTTCCATTTCCTTCATTTCCTCTTCTGTCAGGGGATCTTCCGTGACCGCCTTCAAATTGGATGCAATCTGCGCCGGTTTCACCGAGAACGGAATCGGAATCTGGCCGCGCCCGGCAGCCCATTTCAAGCAGACCTGCGCGGGATGGACGCCATGCGCCTTCGCAATGCGCGCAACCACGGGACTGTCCATGTCCGTGACGTCTTCCGGGGTCCTGTCCCGCTCTGGCCGGGCCGGTGAGCCGATGGGGCTGTACCCAATGGGCTGGATGCCGAATGCCGTGCAGAAGTCGAACAGTTCCTTCTGCTGGAAGGTCGGATGCAGCTCCATCTCGTTGGCCGCGGGCATCAGCGTGCAGTCGCGCAGAAGCAGCCGGAGCTTCGGCACGGTCATGTTCGATGTGCCGATGTTGCGGACATAACCGGCTTTCACCAGCCGTTCCATCTGGTGCCATGTCTCCATGAAAGCCTCGTGAACGTATGGTTTTGCCTCTGTATTATGGTAGTCCGGAGCGGCTCCCTTAGGATGGAAGTTGGGAAATGGCCAGTGGACAAAGAACAAATCCAGATAATCCAGTTGCAGGTCTTTCAGCGACTGGGCGCAGGAAAGCAGCACATCTCCCCTGCCATGCATGTCATTCCAGACTTTTGAGACGATGAAGAGGTCCTCGCGTGATATGCCCGCCTTCATGGCGTCTGACAATACATGGCCTATGACAGGCTCGTTTCCATAGACGGAAGCGCAATCAATGAGGCGCCAGCCGGTCTCCATGGCATAACGGACAGCCGCGGCCACGGCTGCCCCGTCGTACTGGTCGGAGCCGAATGTGCCGAGTCCGATGCCCGGCATGATGGCCCCTCCGCGTAAAACCTTATGGGGAACATTCATAATATGGTTCCTTTCCCGGCATGGAAACGCCGCATCCTTGCTGACGCATGTCTGAAAAAACTCAAACGGCAGCGGTTTTCTGAAATCTCTGCATGACATCGCCTTTTCCCAAGTGCATATGACACAACGCCTTTTGCAATATCCTTACACTACAACGCCTTTTTTCAGGATGATGTTCGCGTAAAGCGCTGCTTCGCCCGTAGCCACAACGGCATAGGCCAGTCTGGCCCTGTCATAAAAGGCGAATCGCTCCACGTTCTCCACTTTGTTTGCTTTTGATTCGTGCTTGCAGACAATTGCCTTGTAAGTGTCCCAGATAGGCGTCTCCACCGTGTCTCCCGGTACAACCTGCATCAGGGCGACGGGGCAGGCCACATAAGGATCGAGGGGGAACAGCTGCAGGATGGCTTCCAGCAGTTCAGGAACCCCGTGTCCGTCGCAGCGGGCCAGGCGTTGAGCATAGGCGGCGGAAGGGAAATTGCCGTCCGCGAGCACGATTTCATCTCCGTGCCCCATTTCCATGAGAACCTTGAGCAGTTCCGGGCTGAG